>JBMZST010000151.1:0-4532 GCA_049623265.1 Porticoccaceae bacterium | reverse complement strand
GTAGTACCTGTCCTCTGCACCAGCGTCTAACTCAGCCTGGGCTGCCACTGCCAGTTTGGTCAGTAGCCAGAAAGACACTGAATTGCCAAATAGCATCATATAGTTATAGGCCACCGCCGGTGTTTGCTCGGCATGGCTAAGCACATAGGCCAGGGCTTGACGGCACTGCTCCAGGGCCATCTCTAGGGATTTGATAAGCTTGGCCACCTGCAGTGAATCGGTTTTGCTGGCGCTGACCGTTGCCGCCATTTCAGCTAATAGTTCATTCACCCCTTCGCCACCGTCGCGCAGACATTTGCGGCCGATAAAGTCCAGCGCCTGAATACCATTGGTACCCTCATAGATGGGCAGAATTCTGGCGTCGCGCATATGCTGGGCGGCGCCGGTCTCTTCAATAAAGCCCATACCGCCGTGCACCTGCACGCCCAATGAGGTGGACTCCATAGATGACTCGGTGCACCAGCCTTTCACCAGCGGTGTTAGCACTTCCACGGCTCTGGCGCTTTTGGCGCGCACCTGCTCGTCGCTGTGGTGGTGGCTGCGATCCTCTTCGGCAATGGCGTAAAAAGACAGCGCGCGGCCAGCCTCGGTCAGGGCGCGCATCTGCATTAGCATACGTTTTACATCTGGGTGGTGGATAATCGGCGCCTTGCCTTCGACGCCGGCTACTTTGCCCTGCACGCGCTCTGAGGCATAGGCCACAGCCTGCTGATAGGCGCGCTCGCCAATACCTACGCCCTGGTGACCCACGGACAGGCGGGCATTGTTCATCATGCTGAACATGCACATCAGGCCCTGGTTCTCGGGCCCTACCATATAGCCTACTGCGCCACCCTGGTCACCAAACTGCAATGTGCAGGTTGGGCTGCTGTGAATACCCAGTTTATGCTCTACGCCTACAGGCTTTACATCGTTGCGCTCGCCCGGACTGCCATCGGCATTGAGCAGGTATTTGGGCACCAAAAATAGCGAGATACCGCGGTTGCCGGCGGGCGCATCTGGGGTGCGTGCCAGTACCAGATGAATAATATTGTCGACCAGTTCATGGTCACCCCAGGTGATATAGATTTTTTGGCCACTGATTAAATAGTGGTCGCCCTGGGGCACGGCTTTGGTTTTTACCGCGGACAGATCTGTGCCCGCCTGGGGCTCGGTAAGATTCATGGTGCCGGACCAGGTGCCCGAGATCAGATTGGGCAGGTAGGCCTCTTTCTGCTCATCAGAGCCATACAGATTTAAGGCATGAATCACACCGCGGCTCAGCATGGGCAACAGACTAAAGCCCATATTGGCCGATTGCAGCATCTCTTGCACGGCTACATCCACCACACCGGGGAAGCCGGCACCGCCGTGCTCTGGTTTGCCACTGATACTGCACCAGCCGGCCTCGACCATTTGCTGGTAGGCACCGGCGAGCATGGGCGCGGTAATTACCTGGCCGTCTTTTAGATGGGCTGGCTGGGTGTCTGCGTCCCAGTTACTGGGCGCAACTTCCTGTTCAAAAAACTTGGCGGCTTCGGGGATAATGGCATCCAGCATATCCTCCCCTACATCTTGATAGCCGGGCATGGCGCTGTGGTCTGCATAATTGACTAGGTGTTTAAAGAGAAAGGCGAACTCTTTTTGTGGTGCTGTGTAGACAGACATGGGGCCACTACCTCTGGGTCGTGCTGGCAACTGGGCCAGGAAACTGTGATAAATGAGGCAAGGAGAATATAGCTGTGAGCTTGAGGCTGTAAACTCATAAAAATGACCAAGTGGTCCGAGCGCCCGAGCTAAACCCGGGCTTAACGCGAGCAGTTTAGCTGGCTTACATGACCTCGATGGAGCCGTGCTCAGCCAGTAGCCTGGCTGCTATGGCGCGCTGTTCGCTGGGCATATCTATACTGGCGCACAGACCACCATTCCAGGCACGGTAGGCCTCTGGGTCGACATTGCCGACATTGGTGTAGGTCTCCCAGGCGATATAGCAGCGCTGCAGATTATTGGGCGCCGGGCTGTTGGCCATGCTGTTAAGCAGTGAGTCAACGCTATCTTGCTCTAGGTCCATACGCAGGGCGTCGTCTTTATCCAGGCGGATAAACTGGGGCTGGGCTGCGCTAAATTTCTGCCACTGCAGGGGCTTGCCTGTATCGGGCACGGCGCTCTTGGCGAAGTTGCTCCAGGCGTTCATAACGGTGGTTTCCATCTGGTCCCTGGCCTCTGTCTCTGGGTAGATATACGAGGAGATGGGGCCGTAGATAAAGTTACCGGTGACAAAGGCGATATCTGTGCCATGGGCTGCGCCAAACAGGTTGGGAAAGTCGATCAGGATGGAGCTTTCTTGATGGTCCCAGTCAAACTGGTAGGCATAGAGGTCGGTATAACCGGCCTTCTCCATAGCGGCCAAGGGCTGGTCTACCCCTTTGATTTTCCAGGCATGGGATCTGGTGCGCACCCAGAGGTGGTAGAGGTCTGGGTCTTTTACGGTAATGCGCGGGGGTAGAAACCTGGTCAGTATATAGCTGGTGTCCATAAAGTATCTGTGCAGCGCCAGCCAGAGAGAAACCTCGTCTTTGGTGGCACCGGCGATCACCGGAATATTTTTGGCGTAATCTGGATTGGCCAGCGCGCCCAGTATGCCCTCCTGAGGAATCACCAGACCATCGACAGTGGCCAGGGGCAGCCGGTCAAAGTCTAGATCGTCGGTTTGGTAGAGGCTGATAAAGTCTCGGGCGTCAGTGTTTTTTAGCAGCTCGCGCAACTGTTCAAGACTGTAGTCTGCCTGGGGCCTGTCGACCAGTTTATTGGTCACCTGCCAGCCGCCACGGGCGATTAATGGGTTGGCGCCGTTTTTATTGTAGGCATCTTGGGCTGATACGTTTTGGGTGTAGCCAGACTGGGATATGGCTTTATGAAAAAGCCCCTCAGCCTGGGGTGAGGCCAATAGGGTCAACACATTGTGACCGCCGGCAGACTCGCCAAAAATAGTCACATTATTGGGGTCACCGCCAAACTGGGCGATATTTTTCTGTACCCATTTCAGGGACTCGATAATATCCAGGGTGCCGAAATTGCTGGTTTTATCCAGACCCTGCTGCAAATCCTGAATGGCTGGATGGGTAAACCAGCCGAGAGCGCCCAGCCGGTAGTTAATGGCTACCACCACCACATCTTTGCGCTGCACCAGCCGGTCGTACTCATAGTAATCCTTGAGGCCGGAGGTATTGCCACCCCCATGAATCCATACCATCACCGGATAGCGCTGGTCGGCAAAATTGGCGGGGGCTTTGATATCCAGATACAGGCAGTCTTCAGTGCCGACAATGCCTTCGCCATCGACACCGGCAAAGCGGCTGGCTTTTTGTACGCAGGAGTTATTGTCGCGCTCAACAATGATCTGCTCCGGCGCCAGTAACTGTCGCGGGGCTCGCCAGCGCAGGTCGCCCACTGGGGGCTGGGCATAGGGAATATCAAACCAGGACACTATGCTGCTGGGCTCGACAGTGGAGTTACCCTGGGTGATACCTGTGGATGTATTGATTCTGTGCTCTGCAAGCTGCTGAGCCGCCGGCTCTGAGGTATTAAACAGACTGCAAGAGGTAACCAGGGCAGTGAAAAGCAGGAGGATCAGAAGGCTGAATATCTGTTTCATAGGACGCTCTTTTTGCTGTTAAAACAGTCTCGTTTGTTATGGTTTTGTTACGAATACAGCTGGCTTAGAGATCACCGATAAGTGCGTACTGTAAATCATCAGACTGGGCCGAAGCCAGAGTAAAAAAGCGATCGTTGATATCGGTTTTTAACCCTGGTTCCGACCCAGCCTTTTGACCGGGAAAAAACCCCAAACTAGTGATTGCTCTCCCTGTACTGCTTACTACTACTTTCTTATGGTACTACTTCACTCCCTACCTGCTAAAGCTACTAACTGTCGCTCGCGATCAGCCCCAGGTAGACTCTGACCAAAAATAAAGTGGCCACTGTCGCTGGTAATCGCCTGGGGCTCTTCGAGATCTAATTGGCTGTTGCCGTTGAGGTCTAAAAATACCTTGGCGCCGGTCACTGGGTCACCGCCTACTCGCCCTTCTAGGCGGTCTGTCACCTCGACATTCAGCTGTTTGGTATCAGCGGAAATACCATCTGAAACGGTAACTGAAAGCTCGTATAGGTTATCTAAATTCGTATCAGCTGGGTTTTCAAAATCTGGGGCGACAATAAATTTTAGCCTGCCCTCTGCATCCATCCTGAACAGCGCTGCATCGGCTCCGCCCGATATTGACCAGAGCACTGGATCGCTATCGGTATCTATGGCCAATAAAGAGCTGACCAATTGCCTCTGCTCCGGCATTTGCACTGTGCTATCAGTAATAATTCGTGGTGGATGGTTATTATTGTCGACCGCGATCGGACTATCTGAGGATGAACCACAAGCGGTTAGGAGGGAGGCTAGAGCGACCAGAATCCAGTGGTCAAAAGAGGCCCCAGGCGCTGTTTTTACCTGAGTGTCTGGCCCTTTTCTTGGGCCTTGGCTTAAATCCTTTAAGCTATCCATA
>JBMZST010000150.1:0-4536 GCA_049623265.1 Porticoccaceae bacterium | reverse complement strand
GAATAAATGACTTTGGTATCGAAATTACGGAAACCGTAGGAGAGTAATTTCTGCGACTCCTTAGCTCTGGACGCGTCGCTGCTGGCGCCGAGTACCACTGAGATCAGTCGCATATCGCGACGCTTGGCAGAGGCGACCAAACAGTAACCGGCGGCTTTGGTATGGCCGGTTTTTAAGCCATCGACACTGGTGTCGCGCCACAACAAGCGATTGCGATTGGGCTGGTTAATATTATTGTGCTCAAAATATTTCTTCGAATAAATGCGATAGTAGCCCGGGTGTTCGCGAATAATGGCGCGGGCAATCAGAGATAGATCTCTGGCGGTGGTCAGCATGCCTTCTGCGGGCAGTCCGGTGGAATTGAGATAGGTGGTGTTGTTCATACCCAATAACTCGGCCTGACGATTCATGGTGTCTGAAAATGAATCCTCATCACCGCTGACGTATTCGGCAAGGGCAATTGCGGCATCGTTGCCGGATTGGATAATTACACCGTGCATAAGATCAAGTACCGACACCTCAGATCTAGGGCTCAAAAACATGGTGGAGCCATCAGTTTTTGCACCCCCTAACTCCCAGGCATTATCGCTAATACGCACCAGGCTCTGCTCATCAATGCGCCCGGCTTCAATCTCATTAGACACTATGTAGGTAGTCATCATCTTGGCTAAACTGGCGGGCGGCAGCTGCTCGTCAGCATTTTGTTCGGCCAATACCCGACCCGTCTGGGCATCCACCAAAATCCAGGCTTTGGCCGCTAACTCTGGTTGGGCAGGAATCAGTTTTTGCGCCTGAGCCATAGAGATGTTGAACAGACAGAGACAGAATACTAGGGAGTTCAGCAGCCGTTGTTTGAGCATAGGGGTGTCACCGAGAAGTCAAAATAAATTTGCCGGGTAGTTTACCATTACAACCGCGCTTGTGCGCGTTCAATGACGCCGAATGATTAGTTGCAGGTTAGTGGTCAACCATAAAGCCAGAGATATTCACCGACTGCTTGAGCACCTGCTTAATTAGCCGCAATTCCAGCTGATCACTGATGGGCCCGATCCAGACTTTGTAGAGCAGATCTCGCTGCTGCACCAGAATCGGGTGACTGGTGTGGCCGCGAATCTTTTTCTGCAGTGCCTGTGCCTGCTCCAACTGGTCAAATGCGCCAACCTGTAAATACCGGCCCTGGTTGAGTGGCGGTATGGTTGGGCCAGTATCGGGGTTAGATTCGGGAACTACCTGGGTCTTGGCCACAGCTGGGGGCACTGCCTCAGGCTCGGGGCGGTCCAGGCTGCCAGAGGGGTCTATGGCTTCTACCAATACCTCGGCAGTGCCATTGTCGGCAAAGCCCAGTTTTAATGCAGCCACATAGGACAGATCAATAATGCGAGGACCGTGAAAAGGTCCACGATCATTGATGCGCACAATAATGGAGCGCTGATTCCCTGCATGGGTAACCCTGACATAGCTGGGTATGGGCAGGGTTTTATGGGCCGCGGTCATGGCGTACATATCATAGACCTCGCCATTGGATGTTTTGCGACCATGAAATTTCTTGCCATACCAAGAGGCCACGCCCTCTTCGCGATAGTCCTTGCTGCTGGGCAGTACAAAGTAGGTTTTGCCAAAAACCGTGTAGGGGCTCTTGTTGCCAATTTTAGTGATTGGCTCGACCCTGGGAGTTGCATCTTTGATGCTCTCTGTATTTATCGGTGCGCCCGGGCCATCCTTGGGCTCTGGCACAATTCCGGGTACAGCAGTACAGCCTGTCAGAATTAAACAGACAATAATGCTGCTGGCGAGTAGTTGGATCGAAAAGTTAGCAGGTTTTTGCCGAGACACAGCGACGGGTCCGAATAATTTCACTGAGTTGATACACCGCCATAGCATACTTAGTGCGCGGATTATATCTGCCAATCACATAGAAATTATGCAGACCGAGCCAGTACTCTTCGCCGTACTTGGCAGTAAAGCGCATGGGGAAGGCTGTGCTGTCGGCGGGAAACTTCTCCACCGGGTTGTAGCCCATAGCTTCCAGCTGCCCAATGGTCAGGGTGGGGCGCTTCATTTTATTTAACCCCTCCTCATTCAGAGAGCCCTGTATATGAGCTCTAGTCGCCACCGGTTGGTCTTTTTTCCAGCCATGCTCGGTGAAGTAGTTGGCCACGCTGCCTATGGCATCGGTGGGATTAGACCAGATATCTGCAAAGCCATCGCCGTCAAAATCTACCGCATAATTACGATAGCTATTGGGCATAAACTGTCCCCAGCCCATGGCGCCGGCATAGGAACCTTTTAATTCGAGCGGATCTTGATTTTGCTCCCGCGCCAGCAGAAACAGATGTTCCAGCTGGGTGGTAAAGAACTTTTTCCGCGACGCGCGCTTTTCGGTGTAAGTGTAATAGTCGAAGGCCAGTGTTGTCAGGGCATCGATCACTTTGTAGCTGCCTGTATTGCGCCCATAGTTCGTCTCGACGCCAATAATGCTGACAATGATCGCCGGGTCTACGCCAAACTCCTGCTCCGCACGCTCTAGGGTCTGTTGATTCTCCCGCCAGAATTGCAGACCGCGATCAATCCGCAGATCTGAAATAAAGTGTTTTCGGTACTCAAACCAGGGTTTTACTTTTTCGGCAGGGCGGCTCATGGCCTTGACAATGGAGCTCTGGTGCTTGGCGTAGGACAGCCAGCCGACAATCTCCCCGCGCTCGAAACTGTGTTCGGACACCATGCGGTCTATAAAGGCGACCGCCTCGGGGTGCTCTGAGTAGTCAGCAAAGGAAACTGACGCCCACAGGGTAATGCAGGCAGCAAATAATTTTCTAGTCAATCTGTTTAAAGCTCCATTCTGATTCGTTTGGGTTCGGTGCTAATGGCCATCAGGATACCAAATCCTAAAAATAGTGCGACCACTGCGGTGCCGCCATAGCTAATAAGCGGCAGTGGTACGCCAACCACAGGCAAAATACCTGACACCATACTCATATTGACAAAAATATAGATAAAAAAGGTCAGTCCCAGGCTACCAGCAATCAAGCGGCCAAACTGTGATTGTGAGTTCAGGGCAATCAGCATGCAGCGGCCCACAAAGACGAAATACAGAGCGCAGAGGGAGAGTACGCCAATTAAACCAAATTCCTCCGCCAGCACGGCAATGATAAAATCTGTGTTGCTCTCGGGCAGAAAATTAAGCTGAGACTGAGTGCCCTGCATCCAACCCTTGCCGGTTAACCCACCAGAGCCAATGGCTGTGGTTGACTGGATAATATTCCAGCCGGCTCCCAATTTATCATCCTCCGGGGACAGCAGTGTCAGCACGCGCTGTTTTTGATAGTCGCGCATCACAAAAATCCAGAAGGAGGGAATGGCAGCCATAAGCAGTAAGAACGCAGAGATCAAATAGCGCTTGCCGAGACCGGCCAAAAACAACACAAAAAAGCCTGAGGTAAAGACTAGGATTGCCGTACCCAGGTCCGGTTGATTCATAATCAAAATCACCGGTAAAAGAATCAGTGTCAGGGAGATAAAAATATGCTGAAAGGAGGGCGGTATAAAGCGTTTGCCTAAAAACGCGGATAGGGTCATGGGCACGGCAACCTTCATAAGTTCTGAGGGCTGGAACCGGGTAAACCCGAGGTCAAGCCAGCGCTGAGCCCCTTTGGCGCCAACGCCGAAAAAAATCACCGCCACCAGGGATATCAGGCCGATAATATAAAACACAACGGCCCAGCGCTCCCAGAACCGCACAGGAAACTGTGCCACAGTAATCATGGCAATAAATCCAAGCAGCATAAATGCCCCCTGGCGCTTCACCAGGTAGAGACTCTGTCCGCTGGCGCTGTAGAGAACAAACAATCCTACGAGGCAGAGCACCACCAATGTTAGCAACAGGGGAATATCCAAATGCATAGATCGACCGCGACGGCGTTCTCCTCCGGGGCTTTCCATGCGTCTGACAAAGTCGCTGTACATTTATCTGGCTCCTCCCGGCTGCTGAGACTCAGCGGCCATAAGCTGAACTTCTCGGGGTGGCCGTGACTGCATGTAGGTATCTATGACTTTCCGTGCAATAGGCGCGGCGGCAGAGCTGCCGTGCTCACCATTTTCAACAATCAGTCCCAGGGCGATCTGCGGATCATCCACTGGAGCAAAGGCCACAAACAGTGCGTGGTCCCATTTGCTTTTATCGATCTTGGTACTGTCGTACTCTTCTTCGGCATCAATACTGATCACCTGCGCTGTGCCGGTTTTGCCGGCGATCTCATAATCCAGGCCAGCGCTAATACCTTTGGCGGTACCTTTGGCTGAGTGCACTACATCGCGCATGGCTCTGTGCACATAGTCCCAGTAATCGTTATTGATTTCCAAATTAGGAATATCCAATACTTCAGCTTGCACAGGATTGGCATTAATTGACTGTACCAACTTAGGCTGGATCATTTTTCCCCTTGAAGCAATGCGCGCCGACATGACCGCGAGTTGCAACGGAGTCGCCAGCATATAGCCCTGGCCTATGCTGACATTAATGGTGTCACCATTAAACCA
>JBMZST010000149.1:0-4595 GCA_049623265.1 Porticoccaceae bacterium | reverse complement strand
CGTAGCCCATGCAGGCGCCCCGCTCACAGAGCATGATCCTGTCATTGCCGCACTCTCGAAATTTATCCACTATATTGCCCATCTGCCCTGGGCTGAGGAACTGGGGCTTTTTCACATTGATCACAGAGCCCGTTTTGGCCATGGCTTCAACCAGATCAGTCTGACGTGCCAGAAAAGCAGGCAGCTGAATGACATCACAGACTTCTGCCACTGGTGCCGCCTGATGGATCTCATGGACGTCGGTAATCACTGGCACATTAAAGGTGGTTTTAATTTCTTCGAAAATTTTGAGTCCTTCGTCGACACCAGGCCCTCTAAAGGAGTGAATCGATGAGCGATTAGCTTTATCAAAGGAAGCTTTAAACACATAGGGAATGCCTAGCTTTTGGGTAACAGTCACGTAGGCTTCGGCGATCTGCATAGCCATATCTCTGGACTCAAGCACGTTCATACCGCCAAACAGAGCCATAGGGGCATCATTACTAACAGCGATATCTGCAATCTCTATGGGGACTGAAACCATGGTTTACTTCCTCAATTTTGCCTTTGATAGGCCGTGGCGGCGGCCACAAATCCTTGGAATAGCGGATGGCCATCTCTGGGTGTCGAGGTAAATTCAGGGTGGAACTGACTGGCAAAAAACCAGGGATGATCAGGCAACTCCACGGTTTCTACCAAGGTCTTATCAAAGGACAGACCCCCAATCACCAGCCCGGCCTCTTTGATCTGTGGCAGCAGATTATTGTTGACCTCGTAGCGATGGCGGTGGCGCTCTTCAATTTGCTCAGCGCCATAGATCTGATGGGCTTTTGAGCCAGGCACCAGATGACAGACCTGGGACCCCAAACGCATGGTGCCACCCAGATCGCTATCTTCGTTGCGCTGCTCTATATTGCCCTGGCTGTCAATCCACTCTGCGATCAAGCCAACCACTGGATAGGCTGTATCCGGGTCAAACTCGGTGCTGTTAGCAGCCGTCATACCACAGACATTGCGCGCATACTCAATAACCGCAATCTGCATACCCAGACAGATGCCCAGATAAGGAATATTGTTTTCCCGGGCAGTCTTCACCGCGTGGATTTTTCCTTCGGTACCCCGGGTCCCAAAGCCGCCCGGAACAAGAATCGCATCAACACCATCGATCAGAGCAGGGTCGGACTCCAACAGCTCGGAGTCAACATAGCGAATCTTGACCTTGGTTTTATTGTGAATACCAGCGTGAATCAGCGCTTCGGTCAATGACTTATAGGCATCCAGCAGCTCCATATACTTGCCGACCATAGCTATCACCACCTCACCCTGGGAGTTGAGCTGGTTGTCGACTACGACATCCCACTCACCTAAATTGGCCGTTGGCTTGTCTAGATTGAAGCGCTCGACCACATACTGGTCCAAGCCCCATTCGTGCAGCATGCGCGGCACCTGATAGATAGTCTCGGCATCCATAACCGGTATTACGGCGCGCTCTTCTACATTGGTAAATAACGAAATCTTTTTGCGCTGCACCTCCTCCAACTCCACTTCGGAGCGACACAGCAACACATCCGGCTGCAGACCGAGCGAACGCATTTCTTTCACGGAGTGCTGGGTCGGTTTCGTCTTAGTCTCACCAGCCGAGGCAATATAGGGCACAAGTGTCAGGTGCAGCAGCAGTGCTCTCTGGTGGCCCAGCTCACCTTTTAGCTGACGCACAGCTTCGAGGAACGGCTGAGACTCAATATCACCCACGGTACCGCCAATTTCGACCACGGCGATATCATGATCGCCGGCGCCGGCATAGACCCTGCGCTTGATCTCATCGGTCACATGGGGGATCACCTGCACTGTGCCGCCCAGATAATCACCACGGCGCTCGCGACGCAAAATCGTTTCGTAGACCTGACCGCTGGTGAAATTATTATTCTGTGTCATTTTGGAGCGCAGGAAGCGCTCGTAATGTCCGAGGTCCAAATCCGTCTCGGCGCCGTCCTGGGTAACATAGACCTCACCGTGCTGGTAGGGGCTCATGGTACCTGGGTCAACATTGAGATAGGGGTCCAGCTTGAGAATGGTAACACTCAGACCTCTAGCCTCGAGCACAGCACCCAGCGATGCCGCTGCAATGCCCTTACCCAAAGAAGAGACAACACCGCCAGTTACAAAAATAAAACGCGTCATAGTGGACCTGCAACGATCGCAAAAAAATGGAATAAATTATCTTCGGAAGAGATGTTGGCCAATATTTTGGTCTAATTTTGACCGGCGCCACCCTACTCAAGATGGGGTAGCAGATTACCAGAAAGCAGGTCGGTATTCTACAAACATCTACAAAGAGTTGCGCTGCCAACGGATTTTTTTGCCCCGCTCACCCGGCTGCGCCTGCCAGCCCTCACAAACCCAATAATCACCCACAGCCACCAAGGTTTTATCCACATATAACAGTGGCGTTCGGTCTCGCCACCAAGGCTCAACACCATGCTCCAAAAACAGTTTTTTAAGGCTGTTGGAGCGACCCCGACCAACTGGCTGACAGCGCTCACCACCCTGCCGATAGCTGAGCCTCAGTTGCTGACCTGGGGAAATCGCCAAACCCTCACCCAGGCTGTCCTCAGCAATCAGCTGGCTGCCGTCTGCAAGCTGTAATGCCTGATCCATAGACCATTGGCACTGATACTCGCGGTCAAAGCCGACGCTCTGGCTCACCAGCAGATACAGCCGACCCTGAAATCGCCGCCACTGCATTGCCTGCCATTCCAACAGAGGCTCGGCATCCTCCCGCACCTGGATTACTGACCGGTTAATTTCAGCAATAATTTTTTTATTTGGTCCGGGCATGCCGTAGAAATAAGGCCAGTACCTCTGCACATTGCGCTGGCGCAGATCACTGAGTTCTGATAGCTGCTCGATGCAAATTGACCAACCCGCAGGCTCCTCGCGGAGATCAAGCCCAGCCAAATCCTCGCCAGCCAATTGCTGCGCCAATTGCTCAGCCTCTGCACTGTGTTCCGCCGACCTTTGCATAGCTTGCCTGTAGTCGGGCCAGCGCTGAGCTAGGACCGGCACCAAATGCCTGCGAAGATAATTGCGATCAAATTTATCCTGGCTATTGCTCTCATCTTCCACCCAGGTAAGTTTGTGTGCTCGGGCATAGACCTCTAACTGGTCTCGCCCCAGCGTCAGCAGAGGCCTAATAAGCTGTCCACTGCCCAGAGCCCGCTGCATTGGCATGCCAGATAACCCCTTGGCACCAGAGCCTCGCAGCAATTGATAGAGCATGGTTTCTACCTGATCATCGCCATGATGACCCAACAGCAGCACACCGCCGGGTTGCAGCAGTCTCTCGAACACCTGATATCTGGCGCTGCGCGCCGCAGCTTCGATACCATCACCACTGGGACTGACCTCAACGGCTTCAGTATGCAGCTGCACCCCCAGAGACTGGCAGTAATTTTCAACACTAGTCTGCCAATCATCTGCATTGGGGGAGAGGCCATGGTGAATATGCACAGCACAGACCTGCTTAGCGGGCACCAGAGTCAGCAATAAATGTAGCAGAACGGTTGAGTCCAGACCGCCACTTAGGCCCAGCAGTATCTGCGGCGCTGCATCCAGCTGTGAATGCCAGGGTGCCAGTACTGCCTCAGCCTCAAGGCTGCCGTTAATCGCTGGAGTTCTAGTCAAAGCCGCCGCCTACATCCTGAGAATAGTCCTCGTAGGCCGCCGCATTGGCCTGGGAACCCGTCATCTGATTGTCTTGCTGATCCGCTTCGCTGCGATAGCGCTTGAACTGATGTTTGGTCAACAGAGTACAGTTCTCCGTTGCCGGGTCGAAAGTGATCAGCACATCACCCCGGGCTATCTGTCCGCGAACCTGAGCGATTTTATTCTCCATTCCAGCCTCCTGCGCACCGTAATCAGTGCCCTCGCGAAGAATAAACTCCTCGATAATGGCAGTGAGAATTTCGGCGCTGAGCCTGTCGACCGGAATTTCAATCACTGAGCGGGCTTCCTAAAGCGCAGGGTCATACGGTCACTTTCACCTATGGCTCTGTAGCGCTCACGATCTACATCACCCATGGCTAGATTGGGCAGCAGAGACCAGACACCTTTGGGATGATCAGCGCTATCGGCTGGATTGGCATTGATTTCTGAGCTGGCCTCCAACACAAACCCGGCTTGCTGAGCGATCTCCACCACATAGTCCTGGGTGACATAACCGCTTTTAATCATGGTCGCGCGGTCGGTGCCGGGTTTGGCTCTATGTTCCACCACACCGAGCACACCCCCCGGCTTAAGGGTTTTAAAAAACAGTTCAAAGGCAACTTGCTCGTTGCCTCCGTTCATCCAATTGTGGACATTTCTGAAGGTCACAACCGCATCCGCACTCTTGTCCGCAGTCGTCAGCAACTGGGCGCCGGCATCGAAAACGCGCAGCTCTACGTTTTTGTAGTACTCAGGGTTAGCCGCTAACTTGTCCTTATACCTGCGCAGAGACTTTTGGTAATAGGCACTTTTAGAATCAGGGTTGGCATGGGCCGCATAGAGAGGGCCGCTTAGCTTAGCTGCCAGTACCTCGGTGTACCATCCGCCACCGGGGCTAATTTCAACCACCG
>JBMZST010000148.1:0-4629 GCA_049623265.1 Porticoccaceae bacterium | reverse complement strand
TCATCTCGACTGGTGCGCGGCTGGACGCACCTGGATAGAGAGAAGGGTGGCATAGGCATGCGCGGTCCCGGTGAAACTCAGCTGGAATCTGACCGTCGTATGGTCAGAGAGCGCATACAGACGATCAAGAAACGTCTGCAAAAGGTGAGAGTCCAGCGTGGCCAAAGCCGTCGCTCCAGAGACCGCGCAGAAATCCCCACATTGTCGTTGGTGGGCTATACCAATGCGGGAAAATCTACGTTGTTTAATCGCATGACTGGATCCGACGTATTCGCCGCAGACCAGCTGTTTGCCACCCTAGACCCCACCATGAGGCGATTGGAGTTGGCAGAGGTAGGACCAGTCATTTTTGCCGATACCGTGGGCTTTATCAGCCATTTGCCGCACCGTTTGGTGGATGCCTTTCGCGCCACCCTGGAAGAAGCCGCCTCTGCTACCTTGCTTCTGCACGTGGTTGATGCTGCGGCTGAAGAAAGAGCGGTCAATATACAGCGGGTCAACGAGGTGTTGAAAGATATTGATGCCCACGGCTTGCCGACACTGATCCTGTATAACAAGATAGATCTGCTGGATGGTACAGAGCCTCGTATTGAACGTAATACCCAGGGGGTGCCAGTGGCTGTGTGGCTATCTGCTCAGACTGGACAGGGCTTGGATTTACTCCTGCAGGCCATAGTGGAGTGCCTGCCCAGTAAAACGGTGCACCGGCACTTGCAGTTGCAGCCCCACCAGGGTGCTCTGCGGGCCGCACTCTACAGTCAAAAAGCGGTGGTTGCAGAGCAAATCACCGATCAGGGCACTATAAATCTTGAAATAAAGCTCGCCGAAAGTGATTTTTTGCGTCTGCTAAAGAATTCAGGGTTGAAATTACAAGATTTAGACACTATGTCTGGTTAAACTACAGTTATTAGCACATTCACAACATTAACAAGCGATTGGAGAAAATTATGGCCTGGAATGAACCGGGTGGTGGTAAAGACCCATGGGGCGGCAACCGCAACAACGAGGGGCCACCAGAGATTGATGAGCTGCTGAACAAGCTCAAAGATAGGTTTTCGGCCTTTGGCGGCGGTGGCTCTGGCTCCGGCGCTGGCGGTGGCAGCAGTAAGAGCTTGCTGCCCATAGGTCTCTTGGTGGTGACCATTATCTGGGCCTTGCTCGGTGTGTATCAGGTGGATGAAAAAGAACAGGCTCTAGTACTCAGGCTGGGTAAATACCATGATACCTTGAACGCTGGCTTGAAATGGAACCCGCCACTGATTGATAAGGTGGTGATGGTGCGAGTGACTGAGGAACGTCAGTATTCGGCTCGCGGCCTAATGCTGACCCAGGATGAGAATATTGTCGAAATATCTCTGACTGTTCAGTACAACATCGCCAATGCCAAAGACTTTGTGCTCAATATCAAAGAACCCGAGACCAGCCTGAAGCAGGCTACCGATAGTGCACTGCGCCACGTGGTCGGCAGCACAGGTTTGGATGGTGTGATATCCACTGGCCGAGAGCAAGTTGCCGAGGGCACAGCCCAGAAACTCCAGGATCTGCTGGATGTCTACGGCAGCGGTATCAATGTGGTCAAGATCAATATCGAAGAGGCGCGGCCACCGACCGAGGTGAAGGCGGCATACGATGATGTGATCAAAGCCCGTGAGGACTTGGAGCGCTTGGTGAATGAGGCGCAGGCTTACTCGAATGGGATTATTCCAGAGGCTCGCGGTGAAGCTCAGCGCTTGCGTGAAGAGGCCAACGGTTACAAATCTCAGGTGGTTTCTAAGTCTCAGGGTGAGGCCAACCGCTTTACCAAGCTGTTAGAGGAATACAAAAAAGCACCTGAGGTAACCCGTGAGCGCCTGTATCTGGATGCCATCGAAGAGGTGATGAACAACAGTAGCAAGGTATTGGTGGACACGGATGGTGGCAACAATATGCTCTATTTGCCGCTGGATAAAATTGTGCAGCAGGGGTCAACAGCTACAGCTGGTCGCAATTCCGCAGCTAATGACCAGATGGTAGACCGCATCGCCAACGAGGTGATTGAGAAATTACAGAGAAATAGCGAACGAGTTCAATCGGAGAGAAGACGATGAGTAGTTCAATTAAAGCAGTCATTCTGCTCGCTGTTACGCTGGTTGTTGCACAGAGCTCGCTGTTTGTGGTCAGCGAATTCGAACGCGGCATTAAACTGCGCTTTGGTGAGTTAATCGAAGGAGATATTCAGCCTGGTCTGCATGTCAAAATGCCCTTTGTTGACAATGTCCGCATATTTGATGCGCGAGTTCTTACTGTGGACGCGCAGCCCGCCAGCTTTTTTACTGTTGAGAAGAAGCGTCTGATTGTAGATTCCTATGCCAAGTGGCGTATCGCCAATGTAGAGACTTACTACACCAAAACCGGTGGAGTTGAGTCGGTAGCCAAGAATCGCCTGGCCAATCGCGTCAATGATGGGCTGAGAAACCAATTTGGTACCCGTACCTTGAATGAAGTGGTCTCTGGTGAGCGAGATCTGCTGATGAAAAATATCACTGAAGACCTCAACAGCACCGTACTCGATGAGCTGGGCATTGAGGTGGTTGATGTGCGAGTTAAGCGTATTGATCTGCCACAGGAAGTCAGTAGCCAGGTGTTCCGTCGTATGACAGCAGAGCGTGAAAAAGAAGCCAGAGAGCTGCGCTCAACCGGTAAAGAGAAAGCGGAAAAAATTCGCGCCTCCGCTGACCGTGAGCGCACCATTGAGCTAGCCAACGCCTACCGCGATGCAGAAGAGCTCCGCGGTGAGGGAGATGCAGAGGCGGCAGCAATCTATGCTAATGCCTATCAGCGTGATCCCGAGTTCTATTCCTTTGTGCGCAGCCTCAATGCCTACAAGTCTGCTTTTGCCAACAAAGGGGATATTATGCTGCTCGAACCGGACAGCGACTTCTTTAAGTACCTGAACAAGCAGGACGCCGATTAGTCAGCGCAGGCTTCTAGGCAGGTAAAATCAGATAAACCGAATAGGCGAGCAGAAATGCTCGCCTATTTTGTTTAAAAACCCCTGCCACAATGGGGGCTATTTTGTTAGAATTCCCGCGCCGAGGCAGCTCGGTCTTTTTATGCCGAATCCGAGGTCTGCTGTTATGCTCGAAGATATAGGCCGAGCCATTGGTCTAATGCTGGTGTTCGAAGGTATTATGCCGTTCATATCTCCCCGCAGATGGCGCAATATGGCTCAGGTACTGGCCACAGTTGATGAAAAATCAATGCGCCTGATCGGCCTGTTCAGTATGCTGCTTGGGCTTGGTCTGCTGATTTTTTGGCGTTGAGCTGCTAGGTTTTTTTATAGGTGAGGGACTTTTTTACAGCCTTCGCTTGTTTTTTGATGTTGTGTCCCAGATATGCAGTGCCACTGCGGAATATAGCTGTGAAGAATCTATGAGGTTTTTGTGACAAATGTAGATCGTTGGATGTTGCCGGATGGCGTCGATGAGGTGCTGCCAGAGCAGGCCCAGGTCGTCGAGTACCTGCGACGGCAGCTTCTCGATCTCTATCACAACTGGGGCTATGATCTGGTGATTCCCCCGATGGTGGAGTTTACCCAGTCCCTGCTCAGTGGCTCTGGCTCAGATTTGGACCTGATGACCTTCCGTGTTACCGACCAACTCAGTGGTCGCATGATGGGCATTCGTGCCGATATTACCCCTCAGACAGCCCGTATGGACGCTCACAGCCTGCGTCGCGAAGGCCCCAATCGTCTCTGTTATGCCGGCACAGTGTTACACACTCGCCCCAGAGGACCATTGGAATCGCGCACGCCCATCTCTCTGGGTGTGGAATTATTTGGCGAGGCTACGCTGGCTGCCGATATTGAAGTTATTGAATTGTTTTTACAGACGCTAGAGGCTTCTGGCGTCAGTGATGTGCATCTGGATTTAGGTCATGTGGATATCTATCGCGGCCTACTGGCTGAGGCCAGTCTGGATAAAAATCTCGAAGCAGAGTTATTCGAGTTATTGCAGCGCAAAGCGATTGGCGAGCTTAAGCAATGGGTGGCCAGCAATATAGACGATGATCGATTGGCTGGCTGGCTGACTCTGTTGCCTACTCTTGCGGGCAGTGTTGAGGTATTGGCGGCGGCTAAAGTCGCCTTGGCCGGTGCCCCTGCCTCCGTGCTAGAGGCCATAGAGCAGCTCGAGCAGATTGTTCAGGCTCTGAGCCAGGCCGATATCAATATTTATTTGGATCTTGGCGAGATGCCTGGGTATCACTACCACACCGGCGTCGTGTTTGCGGCCTATGTGCAGGGCTACGGTAAGGCGCTAGGAAATGGCGGCCGCTATGATCATGTGGGTGAAGCATTTGGTCGGGCTCGCCCAGCCACCGGGTTTGCCTTTGATCTCAAGTCTCTGGTGAGCCAGGGAAACAGACACAGAAATCAGCTGGGCGGTATTTTTGTCGCCGCAGGCAGTGACCCGGAACTGAAGCGGCAGGTTGCGCTGTTGCGCAGTCAGGGTAACCGTGTGGTGCAGGGTTTTGCCGGCCAAATTGTTGATTATGATGAATTGAACTGTGACCGTGAGCTGGTAGAGCAGAGCGGTGAGTACCTGGTTAAAAAGTTGTCCTGACCCTGGTCGTCAGGTGGTGTAATTTTTT
>JBMZST010000147.1:0-4657 GCA_049623265.1 Porticoccaceae bacterium | reverse complement strand
AGCAACTGATTTAGCCAGCCAAACAGCGCACCCTCATGCAGTGCCACACCCTGAGAGACAAACTGCTCCAGCGGATGGTGGTCTTCAAAGCCTATACGCTGTATCTGCTGTGCCGAGTACTGGTCAAAATGGATAGTCTCACGGTCAGACCTCTGGCCGGGCATAGAGCGTACAGTCCAGACACCATTATTGGGCTTGGGGGGCGCAATCTGCACCGGGGGAGTCATCGCAACCACTTGCGGCTTGTGCTCAATTACATCCAATATGCTGAGATCCAAAGAATCTGGATGGCTAGAACTTACATCCCCAGCTGCTGTTTCACTGTGATGAGTATGGGGATCAGAGCTAATCTCCCAGAGGCTGGATTCAGGAATCTTAAGTGCCTCTCCGTCTGGCCTCTCTGACTGCAGGGTAACAAACCATACCTGACCCGGCCCCTGCCAGCCTGCCATAGCTTTTACTTTATCAAACCCAGCACCCCATAGCTGGGTCCAGGGAAGCCCTGATAGCAGCAATAAAATAATGGGCACTGTAAACCACAGGCCAACAACCCCGTGCAAACTGCGCCATTTTTTATCTGCCGCTACCCCCCTCACCTGAGGGCTGACCAATTTTTTTGCTGCCTTGCGACTATCTGGTTTCGACAACCACAGGTACAGACCTGTAATCACCAGAATAATCAGCCAACTGGCCATCAACTCAACCACATAGGAACCCAGGTTCCCCAACAGCAGTTCACTGTGCAGTTTTTTAACCAGTTGCATAAAGCGCTGGTCGCTATTTTTACTGGCCAGCACCTGACCGGAAATACTGTCAACCCAGTAGATGACCTTCTCGCTGTCGGCGTTGACCAACTCAATCTCCAGCGATCTATCACCGGGCTTGGCTAATATAAGACGCTTAAAATGAGACTCGGGATGCCTGGCCAGCAATGCCTGAATATGAGTGCCGCTGGCTAATGCTGGCGAGCCCTGCTCTACCACAGGGGCGAGAGCATTGATCGAGGCCTCTTGGTAATTATCTATCTGTGGTTTAAACAGATAAATCGAGCCAGTGATAGACAGTAAAATAGCAAAGGGACAGACCACAAGTCCTGCCAGAAAATGCCAGCGCCACAGGCGCTGCTTAAGCAGCTGTGATCTGTCAGCCATATTATTGACCTAACTGATACTTGACTTGCACATGATAGGTGCGGCCAGGCCAGGGATGAAACACATAGGCTTCTTCATTAAATAGATTATCAACTCCGGCACTCAGTTTAAGCGCACTGGATAATTTCCAGTTTAGCTTTGCTCCCACAAATACAAAGCTGTCTTGAGCACCAAAAACATTGCTGCCTGTGTCGCTGTTATCAAGCTCACCGAAACTATTGCTGGCATAGCGAACACTGGCACCCATATCCCAGTCAGGCGACAGCTTATAGCTGAGCATCAGATTGCTGCGCCACTTTGGCGAACGCGGAAACTGTTTACCTTCAAAGCTGGGGTTAAATACATTGTCGGTAATTTCAGCATCTACACGGCTGAGGTTAAAACGAATATCCAACGCTGAAGCAAAGATTTCTCGCTGCTCCCAGATAAATTCGGCGCCACTGGTGGTCACCTCACCAACAGGTAAAAAGGTTGAGGTGCCGTTAGTTGCTCGCTGGTTAAAAATCACATCATCAACCACTTCGTGAAACAGGTTGAGACGGACCGAGCCTTTATCAATAGCCTGCACAAAGGACAGATTGTGGAAGACACCATCTTCAGGCTTAAGACTGGGATCAGAGATAATCGCCGCACCAGCACCTTTGCTGTCATTGACATAGAGTTCTTCAATAACCGGGAAGCGCAGTGCTCTGGCCACAGAATAGCGCAGATTAACGCCCTCAGAAGGCTCCCAGGCCAGGGAGAGCTTGGGCGAGAGGCCAGTCTCTGAGCGCTCTGCTATCTCTGTGGCCCCAATAAAGCCATCTTCTGCCTGCCAGTCTTCATAGCGCAGCCCCAATGCCAGGTCCCAGGTTTCAGACAGCGCGTAGCCATACTGAAAAAATACTGCTGATGTGCTGGCTTTACCGCCGCTGTCCGCACGACCTGTTGCTGCATTGCCATCAATCTCATCATCATCACGCAGACCGGCAATGCTGTTGTAATCATCAACAATATAATTGAGCTCATAGTCATCGTAGTGCAGACCTACAGATAGTCGCTGGCGGTCGTTACCCAGCCAGGACTCAGTGGCAAACTTGATATCAAAAATCTGCCAGCCAGTATTATCATACTCAGTAATGCGAGCCTTATAGGCTTCATTATCTGCAATATAGCTATCCGCTGAGGGATGGTTACCCGAGCGTATCTCTACGTCGTCAAGGATATTGAAGTAGCTGTAAAAGGCATCACTGATCCAGCCATTGTTAAGCTCTGCACTGACACCTGCACCGATCAACAAACTATCACGCTCCTGACTGCGCTGCTGCATGCGGCTGCGGCCATAAGAAAAGGTGTCGTATACCTGACCATCTACATCAACCCTGCGATCAAAAATAGGATTACCTGCGCTGTCGCGGAGAAAGTTATTTTGCTGATCTTCAACTCGGGTTCGGTCCTCATAGGCGATCGAACCGCGCAATTGAACGCGATCCAGGTCGTAGAATACCTTAGCCTTAAATAGGTCAGTTTTTGACGACTCAGGCCCTGAGTCCGCAAAGTAAATACCGGCTTCAGAGGCTTCGTTGTCACCGGGCACAGCACCTGAGTTGGCAATGGCTGAAGCGGTTCCAGAACCACTTTGAGCAAATAACTGGGTCTGGGGCTGACCTTCGTTATCAAGCCGGGTATAGGAAGCAAAAACCCCCAGATTGCCTATCTTGTTTTCATAGGATCCGTAAGTTCTGTAGCCACCAAAGGTTTCATCGGTCTCCTGCTGCTGATACTCCTGAGCAAAATAGCCGCTTTCAAATGTTATGCGCTCTGAATCAGGCCTTCTGGTATTTACATTAACCACACCGCCCATGGCATTACCACTGTACTCGGCCGAAAAAGCACCATAGATTACCTCGACATTGTCGATCTCACCCGGCGACACCAACGACCAACGCGGGGCTCCGCGATATCTGGTCTGCAAGTGATAATGCAGCGGCATACCATCAACAAACACCATAGAGCGAGTCGTTTGGAACATATTAGAGCCGCGCAGTCCGATCACCCCGTTGGGATCACCAATAAAGCGTTTGCGCACAATCAGGCTCGGCTCATGGGCCAGTGCATCTTCGACTGTGGTAATACTGATAGCTTCCAGCTGCTCAGCTGAAATAGAACTGCTAGGGCTAACCAGAGAAGTATCCTGAAATACCTGATCAGCGATAATAGTGACCTCTTCCAGCGCTGCAGCAGGCGCGCAGATAACAGAAAGAGCAATAACTAAGGTGTGGCAAAAACATGCAGACGAGCGGACAGACACTGGTAGGACTCCATTGATAGAAGCGCGCAATGCTACCAATGGATGATCCGATAAAGAATGCGGCAAATTGTCGCAGGTGCAGCCTTAGGCAAAGGCCGCGGGGGATTATTGATTAGCTACCAGTGAACTTCGCCGGTCTGCGCTCCGCAAATGCCATAATCCCTTCTTGCAAATCATTGGACTCCAGGCTGGTCATCATGGTGTACATGCCATTGACCATCAGACTCTGCTCATCGGTCAGGTTCTCGGACTGACGCAGGATAAACTTGGTACCGCGCACAGCCATGGGTGAGTTGCCTGCGATCTCCTGAGCCAAGGCCATGCCCGCCTCCATTGTGGCTTGTGCGGACTCATAGACATCATTGACCAATCCGATCTTCTCGGCGCGGTCAGCTTTAATATCCTTGCCTGTATAGGCCAGTTCAGCCACATGTCCCGCATTAAGAATCTTTGGCAGACGCTGGAGGGTGCCCACATCGGCCACCAGACCCAGACGAGTCTCGCGCACACTAAACACAGCATCTGCACTGGCCATACGAATATCACAGGCGGTGATCAGATCAACCCCTGCACCCAGACAGAAGCCCTGCACCACCGCAATCACCGGCAGTTCGCACTCGGCTAACGAGGTAATTGCCTGCTGGAATTTTTGAGTGTTACTCAGCTGACGGATATTGGCCTCGGCTTTGGAGCGAGCCTTGGCTTTTTTGTGTTGGCTCAGGCCATCTTCGGCCAGATCGATGCCAGCGCAGAAGTGCTTGCCACGGCCTGCCAAAACAATAGCGCCGAGCTCCCCGTCTTCACAGAGAGCCTCCAGAGCATGAGGTATGGCCGACCAAAGCTCTGTGGACAGAGCGTTATATTTGGATTCGCGGTCAAGCCAGATAATACCCACCTGGCCCTGTTTTTCGATACTTAATACGTTAGATGAAAAGGTCATTCTCTGTTCCCTACCCTTAGGTTGACTGTCTGTTTAGAGAGCGCATGGTCATCTTGGCCAGCTGGGACATATGCACCTCGTCCGGACCATCGGCAATGCGACAGAATCTGCTGGTAGTCCAGATATGGGCCAGGGGTGTGTCCTGACAGACGCCCATACCACCAAAGATTTGCATGGCGCGGCTGGAGACGTCCTCACACATTTTTGGCGCAACAATTTTTAGCATGCTGATATCTTCGCGAGCACCGTCGATACCGTATTTATCCATTTTCTCAG
>JBMZST010000146.1:0-4697 GCA_049623265.1 Porticoccaceae bacterium | reverse complement strand
GATGGCATCAGCAGATACCTCAAAGCTGCTGATAAAGGCGTCAATATCCCCATCGCTGGCATCTGCCGGCGCTATCACACCCAGCAGAGCGCCCACATTATGGGTCTCGCCCTCTTTGGCAACTATGGCTCTGACTACACCGCTATCTGGGGCAGTAATGGTGTTGATAATCTTGCTGGTCTCGACGTCCACAAGGTCATCGCCAGCATTGACCTGATCACCCAGTTTGACATGCCAGAGATTAATCTCGCCCTCTGCCATTTCCATGCCCCATTTGGGCATATCGATCGACTTGATTTGTGATGACATGATTAGGCTCCCAGTACGTCCCTTACAGCGGCTAGAACTTTGTCTACATTTGGCAGGTAGGCGTCCTCAAGTTCCGGGGCGAAGGGCACCGGTGTATGGGGTGCGGTTACCGTGCGAATGGGTGCGCGCAGGCTTGAGAAGCCTTTCTCGGCCACGATGCCGGCGATATCCGACGCCAGACCACAGCGTGGGTTGCCCTCATCTACGACCACCAGTCGGCCGGTCACCTCGACACTTTCCAGAATCGCCTCATCGTCCAGAGGCGACACAGTGCGTGGGTCAATCACATCACAGGTAATACCCTCATCGGCCAAAATATCTGCGGCAGCAATGGCGTGGGTAACCATATTGGAGATGCCAACAATAGTGACATCCTTGCCCTGGCGCGGGAATGCCGCTTCGCCAAAGGGTATAGCGTACTGTTCATCGGGCACTTCGCAGGCATGGTCGTACATAATTTTGTGCTCGAGGAAAATCACTGGGTCATCGTCGCGGATAGCCTGCACCATCAACCCTTTAGCATCGTAGGCATTGGTTGGCATAACCACCTTTAGGCCGGGAATGTGGGCGACAATGGAGTGCAACATACTTGAGTGCTGCGCACCGGCGCGCCAGCCTGCGCCAACGGTGCCGCGAATCACCATAGGGGTTTTGGATTTGCCGCCAAACATATAGCGGAATTTGGCAGCCTGGTTAAATATCTGGTCAAAAGATACGCCAATAAAATCAAAGAACATCAGCTCGGCGATGGGGCGAAGTCCATTGTTAGCGGCACCCGCAGCAGCACCAATAATCGCTGCTTCACTGATTGGCGTGTCGATAACGCGCTCGCGACCAAATTCAGGCATCAGCCCTTTGGTAACGCCAAATACACCGCCATAAGCGTCGTCCTGTCCCTCGCAGCCTGCGCCACCGGACACTTCTTCACCCAGCACAATCACTGTGGGATCGCGGCGCATTTCTTCCCGCAGAGCGTCGTTAATTGCTTCACGAATGGTTTTTACTGAGGTCGTACCGCTTGTTTGCGGATTATTAGAATTATTAGTCATTTTATTATCCTTAGTATGAGCAGTAGACATCGGCCATCAGATCTGTCGCTGGATCTGGATGCGGTGCCGCCAGGCCATCCGCAACTGCCTTCTCAATTTCTGCAGCAACTTCTTTATCGATTGCATTCATTTTGGCGGCTTTTAGCCAGCCTTCGGCAATCACTCGGTCGCGGAATATCTTCAGGCAGTCCTGGTTTTTGCGTGCCTTTTTGACTTCATCTTCGCCGCGATAGAGCTGTGGGTCACCGATAAAGTGTCCGTCAAAGCGCACACAGACCGCCTCAATAGAGGAGGGGCCGCCACCATTTCGGGCGCGATCCGTGGCTGTTTTTATGGCTTCGTAGGTGGCAAAAAAATCATTGCCATCAACACAGACTGCGGGCATGCCAAAGCTGGCATTGCGATCTGTCAGGCTATCTGCGCCAAGGCCATAGTTGACCGAAGTGCCTTCTGCATAGCCATTGTTCTCATAGATAAATATATGGGGCAGTTGCAGCACCACGGCCATATTCATAGCTTCCATCGCGGTGCCCTGGTTGGCACTGCCGTCGCCATTAAAGGACAGGGCCACATTGCTAGTGCCCAGGGTTTTTGCCGCCAGAGCAGCACCATTGACCAGAGGTGGTCCACCGCCAACAATCGCGTTGGCCCCCAGCATGCCTTTGTCGATATCGGCGATATGCATAGAGCCGCCTTTACCTTTGCAGAGGCCCGTGGCTCTACCCATAATCTCTTTCATCATGCCGCCGACATCACAGCCCTTGGCAATACAGTGACCGTGGCCCCTGTGGGTACTGCCGATAATATCGCTATCGCTAAGGTCGATGCAGGCAGCCACTGCCACAGCCTCTTGTCCATTGGATGCATGGACGAAGCCGGGCACATTACCCCCCATAAATTCTTTGATACAGCGTTCTTCGAACTCGCGAATAGTCTTCATCGAGCGGTAGGCTCTGAGTAGAAAATCCTCTTGATATGCCATGGAGATAAACCTTTTGTTAGATTAGTTGTAGGTTGAATCTGACTATACATCGTTTGTCTAAAAAAACAAACGTGCTGGTTTTGGGGCTAACAAAAAAGTGAGGGCTGGTGGAGGCTCCAGGGCTGAATAGGTTTTACACTGTCAAATAAACCCAGGTAAAAAGGGGATGCTGTGATTGCGCTTAGATGTCCCCTCGAGCAGGAGAATTGCTGTGGTTCAACTGTCTGGCTAAGTGACTCCCGAAGTGGGTGCTCTGAGAGCAAGCTGAGCTGGCGCTGTAGATGCAGCGCCAGGAGGCCGAGAAAAGTTTAAAACTGCGACTCAGGCAGGTGAACAACCAAGCCATCCAGAGCGTCACTGATATTGATCTGACAAGACAGCCTGCTGTTATCTTTGGGCTCAGTCACGCAATCCAGCAGATCCTTCTCCATCTCACTTGGTGCATCGACTTTGTCCACCCAGCTTTCATCTATATAGCAGTGACAGGTGGCACAGCTACAGGAGCCGCCACATTCCGCAACTATGCCCTCGATCATATTGTCTACGGCTCCCTGCATAAGGCTGATGCCATTGCTAAGATCGACTTCATGGCTGCCGCCGCTGGCCTCTATAAATGTCACTTTGGGCATAGGGTTGAACTCCGTAGTTTAGGTCTAAATAAAACATTACCGCCCAGCCACCGCAGCGGCTTTGACTCCTGCTGGAAGCCGGTGAATATACAGCGTTCGACGGCAAAAACAAACAGCTTAGATTGTAACTTCCCCTATCAAAAAAGCCCGGGCCTGTTTCCAGACCCGGGCCTAGGACCTTGGGCAGTTCGGTTACTTCAGGCTCGCATAGTAAGCTGCAAGGTTGGCAATATCCTCATCTGTTAGACCCTGGGCCATCGCAGTCATCATGGCGTTATCACGCTTGCCATCTCTGAACTGCTTGAGCTGGCTTACCAAATAAGGGGCCTTCTGTCCCGCAAGGTTTGGCCACATGCCATTGTTGCTGATGCCATTCATACCGTGACAACCGGCGCAGGTCATAGATTTAGCCTTGCCCGCAGCAGGGTCGCCGGCCATAGCGCTAAAGGATAACGTTGCTGCCACAAATGTAATAACGAGCTTCTTCATACTATTTCTCCAATAATTAATTCTTAGGGTCTATCTCTGGGCGCTCAGTACCTTGGTTACTCAGTGCCATGGGCCAGACTATGGCTTATAAATAAAGAGGCACTTAAAAGAGCCACGGCGCCAACCTGGTGGGCGGCGGCCACAGGTACAGGCATATAGAAAATCAGGGTACTGATACCCAGACTCACTTGCAGGACCAGAAAGCCCAGCAGGGCGAAGATGCCCAGTCTGGCATAGCCCTGAATATCGGCTTTCAGTGCCCGGGTGGCAAAGGTCAGCACCAGGGCCACAATCAGATAGGCGAACATTCGGTGGTTAAACTGAATGGTCGTGATGTCTTCAAAGGCGGATAACCAGGCCGGTGCCATGCCGTAGAGTCCCGGCGGTATAAAACTATCGCCCATCAACGGCCAGGTGGGGTAGGCGAAACCAGCTTTAGTGCCGGCTACCAGGCCACCGGACAGAATCATTAAAAAGATTAAGCCGCTAAGACTATAGGCAAATGTTCTTAGCTGAACTGGTTGGCGAGTCTTGGGGCTTACCAGACTAAAGGCTGTCCATAGGATAAACGAGTAGATCAGCACGGCGGCACCCAGGTGAGCGCTGAGTCGGTACTGGCTGACATCGGGTTTGTCCACCAGGCCACTCTTAACCATATACCAGCCCAGTAGCCCCTGGCAGCCGCCGCCAATCAACATAAGGATCAGTTTCGGTGTCAGGCCGCTGGGAATACGCTTGCTGAAATAGAAAAACAGGAACGGGACCACAAAGATAACCCCGATCAGCCTGCCGAGCATACGATGCAGGTACTCGTACATAAAGATCGATTTAAAGGCTTCCAGGGACATGCCCATATTGATCTTTTGGTACTCGGGAAACTGCTTGTACTTCCAGAACATATGCTCCCAGTCAGCTTCTGACATAGGCGGAATCATGCCCATCAGCGGCTTCCAATCCACCATAGATAGACCCGAGTTAGTCAGCCGGGTGACGCCACCTAGCAAGATCATGCCGAATATCACGGCGGCACAAAAAAACAGCCAGTAGGCAATTTGACGACGGTAGGTATCTTCAAGGGTTATTGCTGATGCTGCTTGAGGCATTTAAAACATTATTCCATGACGTGTTGATAGTTTGGATTGTAGGCATCCAACCAGGCCTTTTTACGGAAGCGGTGCATATTCAGACTAGATTTTATACCAAAATCCAGCAGCGAAGTGGCATAGAGCCACATCACAT
>JBMZST010000145.1:0-4758 GCA_049623265.1 Porticoccaceae bacterium | reverse complement strand
AGCAGTATCTTGATATTAACTTCATGGTCAGAGCAGTCCACACCGCCGGCATTGTCGATAAAGTCGGTATTACACAGGCCACCATTGAGGCAGAACTCAATACGGCCACGCTGGGTCATACCCAGGTTGCCACCCTCACCAAACACTCTGCACCGCAGCTCGCTGCCATTGATCCGCAGACCGTCATTGGCTCTATCTCCCACCTGCAAATGACTCTCCGCGGCGGACTTTACATAGGTACCTATGCCGCCGTTCCAGATCAGGTCAACCTGAGATTTTAGCAGCGCAGTGATCAACTCCGTTGGGCTGACCTCATCGCGATCTATATTGAAGCGCGCCTTGATCTCTGACGTTAACTGCAATGACTTAGTGGCACGAGAATAGACTGCACCACCCTGAGATAGCAGGGACTTATCAAAGTCATCCCAGGTGGTTCGAGGCGTTTCAAAAAGGCGCTTGCGCTCGTTAAAGGTGGCTGCGGCATTGGGATTGGGGTCGACAAAGATATGCAAATGGTTAAAGGCCGCAACCAGCTGGATATGTTCCGACAGCAGCATGCCATTGCCAAACACATCACCGCCCATATCGCCCACACCCACCACGGTGAAATCCTGCTTTTGAATATCCATGCCGATTTCACGAAAATGCCGCTGTACCGCCACCCAGGCACCTCGGGCGGTAATACCCATACCTTTATGGTCATACCCATTACCCCCACCGGAGGCGAAGGCATCGCCCAGCCAAAACTGATTGGCCTCGGAAATTTCATTGGCTATATCGGAGAAAGTTGCTGTGCCTTTATCGGCAGCCACTACCAGATAGGGATCATCACCATCTCTGCGCACCACCTCCTGGGGAGGCACCACCTGGCCCTCGATAAGGTTGTCACTGATATCTAGCAAAGCCTGTATATACAGCATATAACTGGCCACACCCTCCTGTAACCAGGCCTCTTTACCCGCAGCCAGGGTCGCCTGTTTAGCGACAAAACCGCCCTTGGCACCAGTGGGCACTATCACGGCATTTTTCACCTGCTGAGCCTTGACCAGCCCCAGCACCTCGGTGCGGTAGTCCTCAAGCCGATCCGACCAGCGCAGCCCACCGCGCGCTACACTGCCTCCGCGCAGATGCACCCCCTCTACCCGCGGCGAGTAGACAAAAATCTCGTAGGCCGGTCTCGGCTTGGGCGCCAGAGACAGTTGATCTGACTTGAGCTTCACCGAGATATAGGACTTGTGCGTGCCATCGGCAAAGGTCTGGAAGAAATTGGTGCGCAGGGTCGCCTGAATCACCTCGAGGTAGCCGCGGATCACATTGTCTTCGCTGATATTGTCGACAGCATCCAGGCCTTCAATAATTTTATTAACCAGGCCAGCCGAGCGATCGGCACGGCTATTACCCGCATAGCGCGGATCAAAATAACTTTTAAACAGCGCCACCAGATTGCGGGTAATATCCAGATAGCGAGACAGAGTATCGGCAATAAAATCCTGGCTGTAGGAAATTCCCAGCTGCTTTAAATAGCGCGCATAGAGGCGCAGCATGGCGACGGCTCGCCAATCCAAGCGCGCACCTATCACCAGTCGATTAAAACTGTCATTCTCGGCATCGCCCTTCCAGACCCTACTGAGCGCTTCTTTAAAACTGCCCTGCACCGCTGACACATCCACATCCACATCCAGCGAGAA
The DNA here is from genome assembly GCA_049623265.1 of Porticoccaceae bacterium. GTDB lineage: Bacteria > Pseudomonadota > Gammaproteobacteria > Pseudomonadales > Porticoccaceae > HTCC2207. The sequence continues at coordinate 3,070 of JBMZST010000145.1, read as the reverse complement.
TGACAGATTAAACTCCTGCATCCACAGCTGCTGCTCGCTGTCGGGCTGAATTAGATAGGGGTGTTCCATCACCACGCGAAAACCCAGATTCTCCAGCATGGGAATCATATCCGAGAGCTGCAGCGGAGCGTCGCGGTGAAATAGCGCCAACTGCAAGTCGTTATTCTCCGCCTGGTGCTGATGACTAAGATCAATTGCCAACTCAGCAGTATCTTCCAGCCCATCGAAAAGCTTGATATGGGCCAGGGCCTGCTCTGGAGAATACATCTCTCGATAAGCTGCAGGAAAAGCATTTTTAAACCGCCGCCCAATGGCCGAACCATCAGCCTCCCCCAGCGTCTCCAGAGCGCGGCCTGCAAAGGTATCGGCCCAGCCTCTGGTCACCTGTTTCACCAACTCCTCAAGCTGGCTACTCTGCACCTCGATATGCTTTTTATTTTTCACCTGATAGACCAGATAAATTCGTACCAACACTGACTCTGGTAGGAACTGGGTACTGTATTCATTTTCTGGGGAATCTAGCTGCTCACCAATCACCTGCTGAATTTTTTCGCGGGCACTGGTACTAAAGTGCTCCCGGGGAATATAAACGATGCAGCTAACAAATTTATCGAAGGGGTCTGGATGAACAAATACTCTGGTAGTGCGCCGCTCATAGATCTGCCAGATACCTATGGCAGTCTCGGCCAGCGCCTCGCGGCCTACATGGAATAGCTCATCCCTTGGATGGAAATCCAAAATTGCCATCAAAGCCTTGCCGTCGTGACTGTTGGGGCTAAAGCCAGAATGTTCCAGCACCCAGTTGACCTTTTTCCGCAACAGCGGAATACGGCGTGGGCTATAGGAATAGAATTGCGAGGTATAGAGGCCGAGAAAACGCACCTCGCCTACAGGCTGGCCCGACTGGTCGAAGCGTTTAACCACTATATAGTCGGAGTACACATCCCGGTGCACCCGCGATCGCTCGGAGGATTTGGTGACAGCCAGCAGATCATCGCTCTGATACAGCCCGCTAACACCCGGGCTTAACTCATCAATTAACTCACGACGAGCCTCGCGCCCGTATTTTCTAAACAGGCCGCAGCGGCTCTCGGGCGCTTCGCACAGATACTGCTTGCTGCCCTCAGTCACCAGGTTATATTCAACACAGCCGGTAAAGGTAAAGTAACCGTTGTAAATCCAGCGCAGAAATTCCAGAGACTCTTCCAGATCCTCTACTTCCGGCGCATTGTCCTGTAGCTCATTAATCAGAGTATCGACTCGCTGGCGCATTGGATCAAAGGCACTCACAACCTCTTCGACATCGTCTAGCACGGCCATCAACTCAAGATGCAGGTCAGCAAGCTCTGACTCGGAATGAAGGTCCACTTCGATACGGATAAGCGCCTCCCGCTGCGCGCCCTCTATGTAGTCCTTGTGGGTGCTCTCAAGCAAGCCCTCTTCTGTGCGCAGAGCCCAGACCGGATTGCTTTGCAATGTATAGATATTGAGCCCGCGACGGTTGAGCACAATACGCAGGGAATCAACCAGAAACGGCATATCTCGCTGATTAATATAGATACTGGTATAGCGACTCGACCAGCCATCAGACTGGGGGTCAGGATTAAATACACGCAGCGCTGCATGACAGCCATCGACGGGCTCTGCAGCCATGGTGCTAAAACTGAGCAGACCCCATAGACTGTGAAAAATCTCCTCAGCAGGACGATTTAAATAATCCGCATCCGGATAAAAGTGCATGGCGCAACCAATAAACTGTTCGAATTGCTTGGCCTGGGATTTGTTGAGTTTCTTCTTGGCAATACTGCTCAGCGATTTGAGTAAATCAGTGCGCTGACTTTGAGTTTTTGCATCCATGAGCGGGTTTTGAAACCTTTTTAAGTTTTATAAGTCTGTAACTTGGTTCTATTCAAATTCCTATATCTAGGGTAACAAATAGCTATCGCTTGGAGATACAAAAATTTTCAACATGTCGCAACAAATAATGACATTACTTCTGTCTAAATATAGACCAAAATACAGCCAAAACTGGCGAGCTAAAACTGCATTTGAGCCTTGCCCTCTTTGCAACTAAACTCTCCTCCCGCATGAACAACCGAACCAACTTTTAGGGGTTACCTTTGCAACAAAATATTAATCAACTCAAGGACTGGCTAGCCAGCAAAATCGTCGGCCAGGAACATCTGGTAGAGCGCTTGATGATCGCCCTGCTCGCCGATGGGCACCTGCTTGTGGAGGGCGCTCCTGGATTGGCTAAGACTAAGGCAATTAAGACGTTATCTGAGGGTATGGAGGCGGACTTCCACCGCGTGCAATTCACCCCGGATTTACTGCCGGCAGATATTACTGGCAGCGATATTTACAGACCCCAGGAAGGTACCTTTGAATTTCAGGCCGGTCCTCTGTTCCACAACCTGGTGTTGGCAGATGAAATCAACCGCGCTCCCGCCAAGGTGCAGTCCGCACTGTTAGAAGCCATGGCCGAGCGTCAGATATCCGTGGGCAAAAACACCTACCAGTTACCCCAGCTGTTTCTGGTTATGGCCACCCAGAACCCCATAGAGCAAGAGGGTACCTACCCGCTACCCGAGGCCCAGATGGATCGGTTTCTAATGCATATCATGGTCGACTACCCGGCCCCAGAGACCGAGCGCATGATCCTCAATCTTTCGCGCCAGGAAGCGCTAAAGCAGGAGCAATCTGGGATTGAAGCTCTTACTCAGGAGACTCTATTCGCCGCCCGCCAACAGGTACTGGCCGTGCATATGGCGGAATCTGTCGAAGAGTATCTGGTGCAGCTAATTCTGGCGACCAGAGACACCAGCGCCTACGGCGGTGATCTGGCCCTGTGGTTAGACTTTGGCGCTAGCCCCAGAGCCACGATTGCTCTGGACCGCTGCAGCCGAGCACTGGCCTGGATGGAAGGGCGAGACTTCGTCACTCCAGACGATATTCGCGCGGTGGCCCAGGATGTGTTGCGCCATCGTCTGATTCTAAGCTTTGAGGCCGAGGCCGCGGGCATTACTGCCAATCAGGTGATCGACAAACTATTGGCGACGGTGCCCTCAGC
>JBMZST010000144.1:0-4758 GCA_049623265.1 Porticoccaceae bacterium | reverse complement strand
AGACTAGATTTTATACCAAAATCCAGCAGCGAAGTGGCATAGAGCCACATCACATCTGCACCTATCTGAACCAGGGCGAAAGGCACAAGAATCCTGCTGAGGGCAATGCTAAACATGGTGACCATCATGGGGTACCTGGTATCCCCGGCACCACGCAGGGCGCCAGCCATACTGAACTCGACACCCATCAGTGGCAGACTGCAGCTGATGATATAGGTGAAGGGTACCATCAGTGCGATCACTTCGGGATCATCGATCATAAAGCGGGCGATCTCTTCGGCAAATAGGCTCATCATCAAGCCACCGGCGATCATGATATAGACGCAGGTTCGCATGGTTCGCCAGCCAGCATTATAGGCCCCTTTTTTGTCGCCGGCACCAAGATGCTGGCTAACCAACGTTGCGCTCGAAATAGAGAAACTAAAGGCGATAACAATCATTAAACCCAGGATCGACAGCCCGATACCATAGGTAGCAAAGGCGGCGTTGCCATAGCTCGCCAAAAAGACCAGAAACACCAGTAGGCCAGCCTGGAAAAATACCTGCTCAAAAGCCGCGGGCATACCGATTTTAATCAGATCGCGGCCATTCTTTAAAAAGCCGGGCAGGGGGTTGGCTGGTTTAAAGGACAGTGCGCCCAATAGCCACAACAGCATAAAGATCAACACCGTAACTATAGCGCCCACTCCGTTGCCAATCGCCAGCCCAGCAAGCCCATAAGGCGTTATGCCGTGCCAGCCATAGGTGTAGACAATCCCCAGATAGACACCAAAGACAGCGCCCATTACTGCCGCCCATAGGGGGGTTTTGCTGTCGCCAGTGGCGCGAAAAGCCATACTAAAGACCAATACAATCAGTAGTGGGGGTGCGAACAGCACGGTGTAGTAAACAAATTCGACCGCCATTGATTGCGCTGCTGGGGTTAGGCCAAAGATGGCCACTAGGGGCTCGAGGAAAGGTATGGCGATAAGGGACAGCAGTAGACCGTCGACAAAAAATAGGATCACCGACAGGGCGGCCACCCGGCCAGCAAGCTCTTTTTGCCCGGCACCCCAGTAGCGGCCCACCAGCGCCGTGGTGCCACTGGAGAGCCCCATCATCACGGCAAACAGAATAAAGAACAGACGCTGCCCGGTAGTTACAGCGGCCACTTCGTCAATGCCCATACCACCGGCGATTTTTAGAAACACCAAACCGGTCAGCATAAAGGCAATATTGCTGAGAATGGTCGGCCAGGTAAGGCGCCAGATATTGAAGGTGGAGGCAGATTGCATGAGACGCTATGGTATCATTTCTCCCGCCGCGGCAGTTAGCTTTTCATTTATCGTATAGGGGATATAACTATGGTGGATCATGGAACTGTGAAACTGGATCCAAGCTGGCTGGCCGTGCTCGGCCCTGAATTTGATCAGCCTTACATGCGGCAACTGCGCGAGTTTTTGCAGCGGCAGAAACAGACGGGCAAGGTGGTCTACCCGCCCGGGTCCCAGTGGTTTGCGGCGTTTAATAACACGCCATTTGATCAGGTGCGCGTGGTGATATTGGGGCAGGACCCCTATCATGGACCTCAGCAGGCCCATGGCCTGTGTTTTTCTGTGTTGCCCGGGGTTGCGGTGCCACCCTCACTGGCCAATATTTTTAAAGAGCTGGCCGATGATTTAGGCATGGCGCCGCCCGATCATGGCTGTCTGACCAGCTGGGCCAAGCAGGGGGTGCTGCTGCTCAATGCCACTCTGACGGTGGAGCAGGCAAATGCCGGCGCCCATCAGGGGAAGGGTTGGGAGCAGTTTACCGACCGCGCCATCCAGGCCCTTAACGATCAGCGAGAGGGGATAGTGTTTCTGCTGTGGGGCAGTTATGCCCAGAAAAAGGGGGCCTTTATCGACCAGTCGCGACATCTGGTGCTAAAGTCTGTGCATCCTTCGCCACTGTCTGCCTACCGCGGCTTTTTGGGTTGCAGGCATTTTTCGGCAACTAATCAGTATCTGGAGCAGCAGGGTCAGCCAACGATAGATTGGTGGTTGCCTTCAGCTGAGGAAGCAATGAAGTCAATGGCAGGATAGTTGTTTCCTGTAGGTGAAATCGGTCTATTAAAAACTAAGCGACGGATAGGCCAACGTATTGAACAAACGTATCGAACAATAGTCTGGAGAATACCTTTTGACCACAAAACCCTGGCAGACACCCAAAAACTTATTGATGGTAATGACGGTGGCAATGACCATTGCCTTTGCTACCTGGATGGCGCTTCTCAATAACTTTGTGATCGAGAAGGCCAATTTTACCGGTGCTGAAATTGGCATGTTACAGAGCATCCGAGAAATACCCGGATTCCTGGCGTTTACGGCGGTGCTGGTGCTACTGATTATTAAAGAACAGCTGTTCGCCTATCTGTCTCTGGCAATTCTGGGTGTTGGTGTGGCTATAGCCGGCTATTTTCCCACTGTGGTGGGGCTCTATCTGACTACTTTTATTATGTCTGTGGGCTTTCATTACTTTGAGACCATCAAACAGTCTCTGTCGCTGCAGTGGTTGACTGTGGAAGAGGCGCCCAAGGTGTTGGGTCAGCTAATTGCGGCGGGCTCCCTGGCCTCGCTGCTGGTTTATGCCTTTTTATATTTTGCTCGCGACCAGTTTGGGCTCAGTTATCAGGCGATTTATTTTATCGGCGGCGGGCTCTGCCTGGCACTCACCGCCTTTGCCTGGCTGGGTTTTCCTCGCTTTAAAAGCGCTACAACCCAACGCAAACATCTGCTGATGCGCAAGCGCTATTGGCTGTATTATGCGCTGACCTTTATGGGCGGAGCGCGGCGGCAAATATTTGTGGTATTTGCCGGCTTCTTAATGGTGGAGAAATTTGGCTATTCCGTCAGTGATGTGGCGGCACTATACCTTATAAACCATCTGTTTAACTGGGCCTTTGCCGGAAAAATTGGTGCTCTGGTGGGACGCATTGGGGAGCGCCGTGCTCTGACCTTTGAGTATTGCGGTCTGATTTGTGTGTTTACCGCCTATGCTTTTGTCGACAATGCCCTGTGGGCGGCAAGCCTGTATGTGTTGGATCATCTGTTCTTTTCTCTGGCCATTGCGATTAAAACCTATTTTCAGAAAATTGCTGACCCCGCTGATATGGCATCTACCGCCGGTGTGGCCTTCACCATTAACCATATTGCAGCTGTGGTGATACCGGCGCTGTTCGGGCTGGTGTGGCTAGTATCTTCAGCGGCAGTATTTTTGATGGGCGCAGGAATGGCGTTGATCAGCCTGGTATTGGCCCGCAATATTCCCATGGATCCCCGCGCCGGCAATGAGGTGGTTGTCGGCAGAGTGACGACTATGACTCCCTCTCAAAATCTGTCATCTTAATAGAGCGTAGAGAGAACGATTCTGCGTCGGTGGCGCTTATAGCAGCGGGGGTTTTTTGGCCTTGGCTCGCAGCCAGTTTAGGCTCTTTGAAACTGCTGGGGTGTTGACAATTTTGCGCTCCAGACGAAACTTGCCCGGATAGTCGATCAACAGCAGTCCAGTCACCATGGTGAGCAGGCCCTGGCCGGGCAAAAATAGCATCAGTATGCCCCCCAGCAGCAGCACATAGCCGAGACAGTTTTTGCCGATCAGAATAATGAGTCGAATCAGCGGCTGGCGGGTTTTCCACTGAGTGGGCTGGCGCTTTTTGGGAACAAAATAATCGTCTGGAATCTGGGCCACCAGCCAGGGCAGACTGAGTAGGCTGATCACAAACACAAAGGCAGAGCCCACGCCCATCCATACCAGCAGATGCTGATATTCCGTCAGCCAATCCAGCAAGTTTTTCATGGGCCTGTGGGAATCTCATAGGGCAGCTTTAGGTGGGTTACTGAGACTGTCTGTCCGTCCACACCTATTTCTGTGCAGTCGCTGGATTTATCAGCGAGCACCGCCAGTACTTCAACGCTGGCTTCGTCCGCTTGTGCGGCGCTAGCAATATGGCCAATGGCTTTGCCTTCGCTATTGAGGATCTCACTGCCGGGCTCAGGGAGGCGAGAGGCATGTATTTTCAGGTGATGCATTCTACGTTTTACGGCACCGCGATAATGGGCTCTGGCCACCACTTCTTGGCCGGTATAGCAGCCTTTTTTGAAGCTAATATAGCCCAGAGCATCCAAATTAATCATTTGGGGAATAAACAGCTCGGAGGTCTCAGCGGTAATATCAGCAGCGCCGGTGCGCAGTCGCTGTAGGTCTGTGACTTTTTCGGTGGCAACCTGGCCGCTGATATCGGTTATCTGGGTTTTGAAAAACACGGCGTATTTTTTAAGGCTGGCAATGGCGATTTCTGTGATGCTACTGTGGGTCTCAAGGATAATATTGTCCTGGCTGTCACAGCTGGCCTCAAACAGAAATATAATCCGTCCTTTGGGTGTGCACTGGGCACCTTTAATGCTTTGCTCAGGGGTCAGTAAATCCATATCGCAGGTCACCTGTCCCTGCAAAAACTTGCGGCTATCGGGCCCGCTCAGTTGAATATGTCCTCTTGGATCGCTCGCTTCGCTCATTGCCTGCCTGCTGGTTAACTTAGATTTCTCTGGCTAAATTTAGGTGATTGGATAATTGTCTCTTATAATGCCGCTTTAACACAATTGCTGATTCAAAATGAATAAAAACCGCCTGATGTGGGCCAGTCGCCGGGGCATGCTTGAACTGGATCTGATACTGCAACCCTTTGTAGAAAATACCTATGATTCTCTTGCCGAGGATGATCAACTGCGTTTTGAGGCG
>JBMZST010000143.1:0-4781 GCA_049623265.1 Porticoccaceae bacterium | reverse complement strand
GGCTGTGGTGGCGCTAGCAGTGCTGCGGATATCCGTGAATTTATCAATGCCGGATCAACAATTGTTGGTGTTGGTTCCGCACTTACTGGCATGACAACTGAAGATATGGCCAGCTACTTCAATCAACTCGAATCAGATATCTGTTTTGACTCCAACAAAGCTGAGGGCCATATTCGCTACGATATCGATATGGATTTTGAGCCTGTCGTGCTAGTGGACAATAAGCGTGTCTGTGATGATATCTGTGTGCTGACCTTCGATCGCAAAATTAATATTCAAGCCGGTGAGTTTGTTTTTCTATGGGTGCCTGGTGTTGGCGAGAAACCTTTTTCAGCATTATCCGATGACCCATTCCAATTAGCGGTTATCGATGTCGGGTTATTTACCCATGAGCTCATGGATCTTGCCGTGGGCACTGAAGTCTATGTCCGTGGTCCCCATGGTATACCCGTCTCCCCAGCCGAAGATGCCAAGATTATGGCGGTGGCCGGTGGCACAGGTTTGGCCGCTGTCTATCAGCTAGCCAGAGACTTTGGTAATGCCGAAGTATTCACTGGCGCTCGTACCGCTGAGCGCCTCTACTACCTCGAAGAATGTCAGCAAATAGCTGAAGTACATGTGGCCACAGATGATGGCAGTCAGGGCTTTAAAGGCGTAGTCACCGAACTATTGCGCGCACGACTCCAGAAGATGAGTCAGACTGAGCTAGATAAACTCGTATTTTATAACTGCGGGCCCGCACCCATGGTGCATGCAGCTGCGGCTGTGCAGAGGGAATTCTGCAACGATGACCAAATTTTTAGCGCCATTGATTATCTGACTAAATGTGGTGTTGGCATCTGTGGTGCCTGTGCAGCACCCGATGGTCAACGGATCTGTGTAGACGGGCCCTTTCTTCAGGGCTCCCCTGCAAGACCAGACGCCGGTTAATCTTCCTGCTAGAGCTAAATCTTATCGCCCTGCCTTGCAGGTCTGAGCGCATTGCTTAGCTCTTTCCCAACGCTATCCTATGCAAACAATGACTGGCCATCCGCCGCCATCTGACGTAGCTTTTCAGTGGGCCGATACAGCTCGCTCAGATGCGTGTATTTATCGCCACGGTCTACTATTGACTGTAGCCCTTCCTCATCCATCCAACGGCAGATACCTCCCCTAAAGGCAGGAAACCCAACACCATAGATTAGCGCCATATCCGCTTCCGCCGGCGACGCCACAATACCCTCCTCCAAACAGCGCACCATCTCCATAGCCATCGATATCAATAGACGATCGACAATCTCATCAGCATCAACCTGATGGGCGCGACCAGCGATCGACTCGAGTAGAGACACTGTTTCAGGATCAACCAATTTGGCGGGCTTGCCCTTTTCATTAAGTTCGTATTTATAGTAGCCAAGACCATTTTTCTGACCCAAACGGCCAGTACTGTGGATAGTTTCTGTGGGCCAGTTATCGCCCTTAATATAGCGTTCAGGCAGGCCCTCAATCATCGAGCTGTAGCAATGGATAATGGTATCAATACCAATGACATCCATTAAATAAGCCGGCCCCATTGGTAGGCCCCAGGCTTCCATAACCTTGTCAACCTGCTGAAAATCGGCGCCTTCTTTCAGCAGCATCTCAAGACCAAAGGTCATGGCAAAAAGTACGCGATTAACGAGGAATCCAGGACAGTCATTAACCACGATCGGCTTTTTACCCAGAGCCAAAGCATAGTTGCAGACTGCGGCAATGGTTTTATCTGAGGTCTTCTCACCGCGAATGACCTCCACCAGTTTCATCGCATGAACTGGGTTAAAAAAGTGCATGCCGCAGAAATCTTCTGGGCGCGCCAATGACTCAGCCAAACGATTAATACTTATGGTTGAGGTATTGGAGGTGATGGTAGTCGTCGCTGACACCTGAGATTCAATTGCAGGCAACAGCTGTTTTTTCACCGATTCAAGTTCTACTACCGCCTCTACCAGCATATCGCAGTTAGCAATAGCCTTATCGTCCAAGGTAGGAGTAATTTTGCTGACAATCTGAGCAGCCTTCTGTTCGCTGAGCTTGCCCCGTTTAACTGACTTAGCAAGCAGTTTGTTGGCCTCACTGATACCCAGATCCAGCGCAGGCTCGGCAATATCCTTCATCACTACCGGAAAGCCTCTGAGCGCATTTTGATAGGCAATACCTCCACCCATAATACCGGCGCCTATCACGCCAGCCTGAGTAACAGGCGATAGTTTCTCATCGAGCGAGGTAGCATAGCCCTTAGCCGTTTTAGCAATAAACTGATCATTGAGGAATAGACCTACCAAGGCCCGTGCCTGCGGGGTCTGTGAAATCTCATAAAAAGCTAGATTCTCCATAGCAATGGCCTCATCGCGACCCACAGTCGCCGCCTTGGTCATCAGCTCAACCACCTTTAGGGGCGCTGGATAATGGCTGCCTGCTGAGCTCTGGATCATCCCCTGAAACTTCTCTGATAGACCACTTAGCTCCTCAGGCGCCTCATGTAGCGGGCTGTGCTTTTGACTACGACGGGCACTGTAATCTCGGCTGCCATCAGCTAGCTCTGCCAGTAGCGCCAGTGACGCGTCACGCAGTGACTCAGGAGCCACAACAGTATCAACGGCACCTGCAGCCAAGGCGGCCTCGGGCTTCTGCTGAGCGCCTGAGGTTACCCATTGCACCGCAGCGGCAAAGCCCACGAGACGCGGCAAACGCACTGTGCCACCCCAGCCGGGTATAATACCTAGGCCAGTTTCCGGTAAGCCCACAGCAGCATTTGAGGCGATTACCCTGCTATCACAGGCCAAACAGACTTCAAAACCACCACCTAAGGCAAAACCATTAATAGCGGCCACAGAGGGAAAGGGTAAATCTTCGATCTGCGAGAAAATCCCATTAACATGCTGAGTACCTTGTAAAAATTCCTGCTTGGGGGCAGCAAACATATCGGTGAATTCCGTAATATCCGCACCCACCACAAATACTGACTTACCACTAGTCAGCAACAGGCCACGAATATCCGCAGTGCCCTCCACAATATTCACTGCCTCCTGAAGCTCACCCAGAGTCTCCTGATTAAACTTATTGACTGAACCGGATTGACTATTAAAGTTAATTTCGACAAATCCATTGTCGATAGCTTTCAGGCTTAAGGTTTTTCCTTTGTACATAGACTCTTCCATTTGACAGTTATTTGTTATGCGTTGCATTTTAGCTTTGTTAAAACTTTAGTCTATGATTTACTGCCGATGAATAACCAGTATCAAAAATAGTAGGGTAAATTTATCGTGAATTTGCGCCAGACAATGCACGCTGAACAGCAACTAAAGGCCCTTTATGATCAGGCTCGGGGCTATGCATTTGAGTACGCCGAGGGAGTGACTGATCGTCGCGTATTTCCAACCCAGCAAGCCGTAGCAGATCTGGATAACTTTGTTGAAAATATGCCGAGCAGTGGTGACGATGGCGGCAGTATTCTTCAGTTACTGCATGAATATGGCTCGCCCGCCTCTGTGGCGCAGACGGGTGGCCGCTATTTTGGTTTTGTTAACGGTGGTGCAATTCCAGTGACTTTGGCGACCAAATGGTTGACCGATTTTTGGGATCAGAACACCGCTCTTCACCTGATGTCCCCGATTACGTCGAAGCTGGAAGAAATCTGTGAGCGCTGGCTACAACAATTACTGGGCTTACCGGAAACCACTGCGGCGGGATTTGTCAGCGGCACTTCCTCGGCGATATTCTGCGCTCTGGCCGCCGCGCGATGGCGCCTTTATGCCAATCAAGGCTGGGACTTTAATGCTAGGGGACACAATGGCGCCCCACCAATGCGGATTATTACCGGCCGCCAGACCCATGGAGCTGTGATCAAAGCTTTGGCTCTACTGGGCTTTGGGCTGGACAATATTGAATGGGTTGAGGCAGATGATCAGGGCCGTATTCTTGCTGACGATATGCCAGCCTTAGACAGCAGCTGTATTGTTCTACTGCAAGCAGGTAATGTTAATTCTGGCGCCTTTGACCCCTTTGACAATATTTGTGATATCGCCAATGCTGCTGGCGCCTGGGTGCATATTGACGGTGCGTTTGGTCTTTGGGCTGCAGGTACGCAGCGGCTTAAACATCTTTGCCAAGGTATTGAAAAAGCGCAGTCTTGGTCGGTAGATGGTCATAAAACCCTTAATACACCCTATGATAGCGGTATTTTACTCTGTAAAGACAGGGAGGCACTGGTGACTGCTCTTCAAAGCTCGGGTGCCTATTTACCGCAGAGTTTTGGCGACAAGCGCGATGGCATGCTTTATACCCCTGAAATGTCACGACGTGCCCGTGCAATTGAACTCTGGGCAGCGCTTAAATATCTGGGTAAATCGGGGGTTGATGAGTTGGTGTATGGCCTCCATGAGCGCGCCACGCAATTCGCCAAGGAGCTATCTGCAGCTCACTTTACTGTTCTCAATGATGTTGTCTTTAATCAGGTTATTGTGTCCCCGAGCGATGATGACGAGGTCACTCAGCTTATTTTGGAGCATATTCAGGCGTCTGGCGAATGCTGGGTGGGTAGCTCTATGTGGCAGGGTAAAAAAGTTATTCGTGTCAGTGTCTGCTCCTGGGTAACCAGCGCAGAGGATATCAGCCGTTCTGTCGTAGCTTTTATTGCAGCCAGAGAGGCTACTTGCGAAAAATAATCACGTCATCACCCATATACTCTAGGCTGGCGCCCCATACCTCCGCTAGATAGCTAAAAGTTGCTTGCGAAAAAAAACTGATATGAGTGGGATCATTTT
>JBMZST010000142.1:0-4781 GCA_049623265.1 Porticoccaceae bacterium | reverse complement strand
AGCCCATGAGAGAAGATCACCAAGAGCCGGTTTTTGAATTGCAAAAATGGTTTGATGGCGGCGATATATTTTACCGCCCCGAGGATAAGCAGCGCCTGCAGTACGCCATAGATGCTATTGTCGATGACGAATCTGGCCTTGCTGTGATTGGCGATAACGAAAAGGTTTTGGCTCATTACTGCAAGATGCTGCTGGGCAAGTTGCGCGATCTCAATGGGTTTGAAATAGAAGTCTTTTTGCCCATGAATACGGTCAGTCTGCTTAAGCGCTTTAACGAATTACTGGCCTCCATGTCAGTTGATGAGGCGCGGCAGCCGCCGGCCCCAGACAAGCCGGTAACCTTGCTGGTGGTCAACGATGCCAATGAAATCCAAGAGGATCAGTGGTCTCTGCTGACCAGATTGCTGGCTGACTTTCCCGGCGTCAATGTGCGCCTGGTACTGTTTATTGATAAGACGGTCTGGCCAGGCTACGAAGGGCCTCTGGAACAGTTGGGGCGAAATATTTATCGCTGGGCCCTAGAGACCGCCACACTGGCCGAGGCCATAGAGTTAATGCGCGCGGCCAGGCAGTTTGGCTTTGAGCGCCAGACCGAAACCCTATTGCTGGAATCTGGTTTGGGGGCGGCCATAGAGGGCTCCTACGCAGAACCCAACTCAGAAGAGGAGGCAGATTCAGCAGATGCGGATGATAGCGCCAATCCTTTTCCCGACGAGCCCATCGAATTTCTCGAAGACACAGTTGACGACTTTGCCGAACCCATGGACCCAGCTGTTGCTGATGATCAAGCGCCGGAAAAGCGCACATTCTGGTCCATGGCATTGGTCTTTGTACTGGCCCTAGCGGTGGTCTGGGCCATTCTCGCCAAATTTAGCCCAGAGCCCGAAACTCGGATAATCACCCAGGTTATCGAAGAGAATGCGCCGGCGCAAAAAGCGCCGGTAAAATCCGAACCCATTGAACAGCCCAAGAAAATCCCTGTTTCCCAGGCGAGCCAGGCCCAGCAGCTGGTGCAACAGATTCAGCAGGAGCGACAGCAGGCACAGGCGCCACAAAACCCCACGGTAGTGCCCAGGCCCATACCCAAACAGGAGCCGGTGGACCCAAAGGCGAATACAGACAAGCCAGCGGCGCCCAAGCCGGAGGTCAGTGATAGCAAAGCCACAGCCCCCGAGTCGAGAGAGAAGCCAGCACAGACCACAGCCAGCTCTGGGTTCGCAGCCTCTATTGCCAGAGTCAATAACGCTCGCGCTAGTGACTTTTTTGTGCAGCATATTGTTTTAAGCACAGAGGTCCAGGCCAATGATTATCTGGGGCGCTACAGTAGCCTGCGCAAAGCCATGGTGCTGCCGATTCAGGCGGGACAGAGCCGGGTCTATGCAATTATTTCCGGCCCCTTTTCCACCAGAGAAAGAGCCAAGGACTTCGCTGAGGGGGCGGCCATGCCCTCAGACTACTGGATTAGAGGTGCCATCCAATTAAAGGGCGCTCTTTAATCAGCGGGCTGGGCATCGAGGCCTTTTAAAGCGGGGTTCCGCTCTAAAGTTACGGGTCTAACTGTCGATCTAAACTTTTAGCGGGATGTGTAGCATCCTTAAAAGATAAATAATCTTACGGAATGGTTATGGCCGACGCTGACGAAGAAAAAACAACTGCCGAAGAGGAAACCGAAAATCCCGAGCAGGCCGAAGGCGCCCAAGAGGATACAGAGGTCGTAGAGGAGGCAGAGCCCTCGCTGGAGGATGATATTGAGGCGGTGTCTGATGTGCTGGACGGACTGACGGATATTTTGTCCCCAGAAGAAGAGGCCGACTACGACGCCAACAGGATGCCTGACCCAGGGGATCTGGAGCGTTTTTCTCAGGTGCTTGGCAAGGCGAAAAATATCTCTGGCCGTCTAGAGCAGTTATTACCCAATGTAGTGGTTACTGCCGAGGCCACCAATAGCGCTGCAGATGTCAGCCGCCGAGCCTCTTCAGCACTGGAAAATGGTTTGGATCTACTGCAAAAGCGCGTGGACCTAGTTGCCAGTGCCAGTGCTGACACAGTTAAGATTTCTAAGCGCATTTTATATGGTGCTATAGGTGGGTTAGTGATTTGCCTAGGCATACTGGGCGGCGTGACCTATCAAATCTTTTCTCAGAGTTCACAGATCGACGGCATGTTGGTGCAGGTGACAGAGCGTATTCAAAAAATGAATTCTGCATTGGATACCTTCGAGACGTTAAAGCTTTCTATCGATGAACTGGCCGCTACCCAAAACGCCTTTACTGATCAGCAAGTGATTCTGGGAGAGGCCGTAGCCAAAGCAGAAACTAGCGCCAACAACCTGCGTGAGCAGGTGCCGGAGGCTGCGGCTAAAACGGTCAGTGTAGAAACCGATAAAGTAGCTGCACAGGTAAAAGATTTAAGTGGTGATCTGCGTAAGCAGGCAAAACAAATTGCCAGCATGGGCTCCCAGCTGGAATCCTTTAAAGATCGTATGGACGAGGTGCAGGCACTGAATGCCGGCGTGCAGGCGTTAATTACCCTGGAGCGGCAAAATTACAAAGGTCTGTTAGAGCGCAAGATGGCGCTTGAGCAAAAAACTGGTGTGGTAGCGCCGTCAGACCCCAACCTGGTGTACTACTCTATCCATAATTCAAAATAAGGGTCAACGGTATTCTCGAGTCAGGTCAAACCAATCTCAGTAGCTGCTTTCGAAATGCTTACGCAGCTGTTTGACCGTAGCTGAGAGTACCTGGCTGACGCGGGATTCGCTCACTTCGAGAATGGCACCGATCTCTTTGAGGTTCATTTCCTCTACATAGTAGAGCGATACAATGGTCTTTTCTCGTTCTGGAAGGGATTCAATGGAGTCGGCAAGGGCTGCCATCATTTGGTCTTCCGCGAGAGCAGCTTCAGGCTCATTGGAATCGCTGGAGGGCATATCCACAGATTCTGGAATCTGAGACTCCAGGGAAACCGTCTGAAACTGATGCGCATGGGTGCGCTCTTTTTGGAAGCTCTCCATGTCCTTGCCCATAAACTCTGCTAGCTCGGCCTGAGTTGGCTCGCGCCCTAATTCACCACCCAGCAGGGCACTGGCCTCATTGTGGTCGCGAATATTAACGATCGCAGATCGCGGCAGATAGGACAGTTTCCGCACCTGATCCAGAATGGCACCGCGGATACGATTTTTAGCAAAGATTTCAAAATCCACACCTTTGCTGGCATCGAATGACCGGGCGGCCTCTATCAGGCCAACCGTACCCACCTGAATTAATTCGTCCACCTCCATAAAATTAGGAAGTCGGGTTTTGAGGTGCAGAGCGACACGCTTGACTAAGCCGATATGCTTCAGCAGTTGGTCGTTTGACTCACCTGCAGATTGAATATCTTCATAGTCACGGATGTCGGCCATGGATAGTCCTATGCCTGGCTTACCCGCTGAGAGGCGAGTCGCTCAACAAAAAATTGCATGCCGCCAGTCAGCAAGTGGTCAGACTCAATTTCCATCACTGATTTAGCCAGAGCAACAAAGTTTCGCGTTGCGGTGCTGGCGGGCGCATAGGTTAGCAGAGGCTGCGAGGCTTTTATCGATCTGAGGACCATCTCGTCTTCGGCAATGCTGTGCAGGTAGTTTACCTGACGGCCTAAAAAGTTTTGGATCACCGAGTTAATACTGCCAAACAGGCGTTCACCCTCGGCCTGAGACGAGACGCTATTGGGTATAAGGCTGATGCGTTCCAAATTGTAGTCTTGAATCATGACCTTGATGGTCGCATAGGCATCGGCGATCGAAGAGGGCTCATTTTTGAGCACAATAAAACGGTGCTGACAGGCGCTCAAAAAAGTCATGACCGTATCAGAGAGCCCGGCGGCCAGGTCCACAATAAAGTAATCCAACGCCTCTTCGATCTCTGAGAACGACTGAATAATTCCAGCGGTTTCCGCCTGACTGAGCGACGCCATATGCTGTATACCGCTGGCACCAGGCACTAACCTGACACCCATGGGGCCTTCAACAATAATTTCCTGCAGTGTTTTTTCGCCAGACAGCACATGGCTGAAGTTGTAGGGAGCTCGACAGCCCAGCGCCAACTGAGCATTGGCAAGGCCAAGGTCGGCATCAAAAATCATGACTTTCTTGCCCAGAGAGGCGAGGGCAACGGCAAGATTGGCGGATACAGTGGTTTTACCTACACCGCCTTTACCGCTGGCGATACCTATGATCTGAGTCGCAGTTTTATTTGTCATTATTGTGCCCTAGTAAAATCCTGCCTGACATCAGAGAAACCGCCTTTAAAGAGCGTTTATTCATTTTCGTTCATCCATTATGGGTAGTCAACTTTATGCAACAGTTAGGTTGGCCAGGCTGTGATTGGCCAGATCCATCCCCGTAAGCGCCACTGGTGCGGCCCCTATCGAGGGTTCCGAGGCACAGATTGAAATGGGGATATTGGTATTCAGTAGAGCATTGATTACCGGCCAGGGGCGGATATCTTCTTCCAGCCGTGACAGCATTACCGAATCCCAGTCGCCGGCACCCGCTTTTAACTGTCGATTGACTGAGGCCTCAGAGGCATCTGCGGCTACCACTAAATGTCTCTGAGCTTCGGGTAGCAGTTTACTGAGTTGGTTAACCTGAGCCTGCACATCGACTCCCGCAGTATCTATAAGAATTAGGCTTCGTGAGCCCAGCTCCTGCAGCAGCTGCTCCAGCATCTCTGGTGTATTAGCTCGAAAGCAGTCAACGCCAGCCTGGGAGCCAATCAGTTGAGTTTGATTCCAGGCGCCAA
>JBMZST010000141.1:0-4827 GCA_049623265.1 Porticoccaceae bacterium | reverse complement strand
TTTGCGAGTATAAAAAAACCCGCTGAATAGTGGGCCCTTTTAGATTTCAGATCAATAATCAGAGATTGATTATTACATCCTCATATAAGTCTGAGTTACGGTTTCGCCATTGTAGGTAAATGACTGAGTAAAGTGATTTTCATCGATCAACTCCATCTTCACCGCATTCACGGTGCCCTCGTAATCTGGCATCGAGCTGGTCATGGCAGTTTCAACTGCGTTACCCATGGCATCCACCTCGAAGGTACCAAAACCAAACTCCTGCACGGCCTCGCCCTTAAAGACCGCGTTCTGCAGCCAGATAAAGTGACCGCCGCCAATCATTTTAGTTTCGGCGAAGGCCGTTACATCTGGATCATTGGATTCACGGGCTTGCAGCTGCCAGAGGCCGTCGAAAGCTGAGGTGGCGGTCGAGGCGGTGTTCCAGACCTCTACCATATCCAACAGACGACCCCCCTCATACTCCATACCAATAATGGTCTGCTCAAAGCCAGTTTCAGTCTGATCTATGGCCACATCAAAGCTGTAACCAGAAACTGGACCATCGTGGTTCACTCTGGGTACTTCTACCATTACACCATTTGACCAGGTAGCATCGCCGGCACCCACATCAATGCTCTCAGTTTGAGCATTATTAAAGGCATACATAAAGCGGCCCTGGGTGTAAATTTTGATCTGGTCACGAGTGTACTGGCTGACTTCGCCATTTTCAGTCACTGTAACACCAGCGATCAGATAGGCGCCATCGGGCAGCGCAGAGCTAACGACTTCAGTTTCAACGGGCTGCTTGTCCGCAGCACAGCCTGCCAGACCAGCTATGGCAGCAAGCATAAATAAAGACTTAAGATTCATCGGTATACCCCTCTACATTGTTTAGTTATAGACAGAACCATACTCAGACCACAAATCTAAGTATATGGCCGCTGGGGCTGTTTATCTCAGAATAAGGCTAGTTCTATCTCATTCCAGGGCAAACGGACCAGTTAGGCTAGATAACCCGCCCCGGATTCAGAATACCTTTGGGGTCCACAGCCGCTTTGATGGTCCTCATTAGGGCAATTTCCTCAGCAGTGCGAGACTGATTGAGGAAATCCCGCTTGATAACACCCACACCATGTTCCGCGGAGATGGCGCCGGAGTATTCTCCAATCATCAGCATAATATCCTCATTGATTGACAGCTTGTCCTCCTCTCGACCTGTGTAGGCGCAGACATGCAGATTGTTGTCGCCTATATGACCAAACAGTAATACAGAAACCTCTGAGTATTTGGCTTTAAGGCGAGTCTCCAAATGCGTGGCAAAGACGCCAATATCTGCAATGGGCAGGCTGACATCCTGATTGGATATCGGCCCCAGAACTTGTAACAGCTCGCCAATCCCATCGCGGATACGCCAGAACTGCTGCGCGTCCTGACTGGACTGAGCCACCAGGGCATCAGATAAAAGCCCTGCCTCGAGATGGCCAAAGAGCTCCGCCTCAAAGCGCTCCGCACCCAGGGCCGATTCATTGTCTTTATACTCCACAAGCAGATAGAAGTTATGATCCTCAGCAAAGGGATTCTGTAGCTCAGAGTCCACCTCTAAGACCTTGTTATAGTAGTTGTCCCACATTAGCTCAAAGCCGGTAAGGCCAGAGCCCAGGCTGCGCTTAAGCTCGGTCAGCAGCTTGGTAACTGAGTCGTAATCTTTGAGAGCACAGAGCGCCGTATGGCATGCCAGAATCTTCGGCTGCAGCTGCACCACCACGCGAGTAATAATTCCCAGGGTGCCCTCAGAACCAATAAATAGGTGTTTTAAATCGTAGCCGGAATTATTCTTTATCATCTTATTCATGGCATTGATCACCGTACCATCGGCCAGCACCACTTCTAGCCCGAGCACCAGCGATCTGGTCATACCGTAGCGAATAACCTCGGTGCCTCCCGCATTGGTGGCTACATTGCCACCAATATTGCAGCTGCCGCGAGCGCCAAGATCCAGGGGCATAAACAGATCTTGCTGATCGGCCGCCTCTTGCAACACTTGGAGAGGTGTTCCAGCCAGTACCGTCGCCGTCATGGCTTTGGGGTCGATTTCCTCAATACCCTTCATGCGCTCCAGGGATACCGCAAACTCGCCGCTAAGTGGAGTCGCTCCCCCAGCCAGCCCAGTTAACCCACCCTGCACCACAACCGGCTGATCGTGCTCATGGCACAGGGCCATAATCTGCGAGAGCTGTTGTGTGGTTTTTGGCTTGAGCAGGGCTGCGGGCGCGCAGGGGGAGGCACCGCTCCAGTCGGCGTGGTATTTATCACTGATATCGTCGCCCAGAAACAGGACTGAGGAATCTAATGTTTGCGTCAGTTTGTCGAGTAGTGTTTGCATAGAAGCTGCACTGGTAATTTATCGATTATTTGCTGACCAGCATCATAACCGACAATTCAGCACTGCTACCACTTATCCTCAAGGGTCTCCACCCGATCAAAGGACTCACCGATCAGCACCCCTAGCTCGCGCTCCTCCCCCTCTTTGAGATGAACAGCTGGGCGGCCATGGGCGAAGCGATAGTTGCAGATAAGAGCAACATCCCCAACTTCCCAGGCAATAGGAATACCGTAGTCATCATAGATCTTAATGAATAGCTGCTTTTCTTCCGCGGTCATTTCACTGCCATCGCCAAATGTCAACTTCAGAGGCCGCTCGTCGGCAGGCAGATGCTGAACCAGAGGCCAGGTGTCAAACCAGGTACTGTCATCGGCCATGCTGCTGTAGAGCAGGTTGCGGTCCAACTGGGGGAAATACTCAAATGCAGAAATATAAAACCGGGTTTTCAACAGCCTGTCTGGGCCCCACTCCACTTCCAGACCGCGACTTTCGGCCTCGGCCACCGCAGCATCCGGGTCCTCAGTCAGCATCGACTGCTGCCAGTGGTTATACACCCCAACATCCAGACGATCGACAAAGGACTCACGATCAGTAAGGTTGCGGTGATAGCAGAGACCTAACCGTTTTAGCTTCTGACCAAAGTCTGTGGCTAACAGGGCATCAGTGGCCTGGCAGTTGTCAGAGACAAAGGTATAGCCACCTTCGCTGGGCATCTTGTGAGCCATAAAACTGACCATCTTGGTACTGGAACCAATGTAGGCCATTTCATGATGATAGTGCAGCCAGGCCTGAAGGGGGGCGCCCACTTCATATACATTTTTCTCGAGGGTTTTGCGCGGATTGGCTCCACCTTCGTACTGGCGCTCATTTTTTAATACCTGAGTGGCAATCAACCGCATAGCCTGCAGGTTATCCAGGCCGGTGTTGATTACATGAACCAGCCCAACCTCATCAAAAGTCTTTTGCATCTGCGCCGCCAGCTCATCACTGGGCGCTAGTGGCTCGCCATTGACGCGGTAGTTATTGCCATCAATCACAAATTGCTCAGGCGAAATTGCAGGCGTACCTGTCCACCACCTGGGTTCAGTGATGTCGGCTAGGGGTGCAAAAGCGTCAGCAGTGGCGATGGACATTTTTTTCTCAAGGTAAAATCAAAAAAGCGGCGTATTTTAGTTCTCAAAGTAGTCGCAAACAATCCTAAAAATGATTTTTTTTATTCACTTTTAACAGCAGCCTATTCTCTACGGACATAAGGTTAAATGGGCTCATCAGCCAATTTAAAAAGTGACTGCCCCGGACAGAGCAGTAAGTTCGACTCTGCCGCTTTATCAAAGGCAAATTTGCAAGATTTTTTGACCCAATCAATCCTTTTATCGCACCTCAACCTCGATTGAACCTATTTGGCTAGAGCTTGGGTTACCCAGAGCAGACAATGGCGGGTGGTAAGTCAAAGCAACAAAAATATACAGTTGAGGGCATCATGTTTGCGCATCGTTTATTGACCAAATTTATTCAACCCGTTTCTATCGCTGTTATCTCAGCACTTTTAGTTGCCTGTGGTGGAGGCGGTGGTGGTAGTTCCCCCAGCCCGCAACCCGTAGGGGATAATGTAAAACCAGTGATTACACTGACGGGTTCATCCTCTATCACTATCGAGCAGGGCACAGAGTTTTCAGAGCCAGGCTGGAGCGCTTCGGACAATGTGGATACTAATCTTACCGTCAGTGTCGATGGCACAGTGGATTCAAATGTCGTCGGCGAATACACACTGACCTACACAACAACAGACAGCGCAGGCAACACCGGAACTGCCACTAGGACCGTAACTGTTGTGGATACTACCTCACCAGAAATCACCTTGAATGGTGCGGCAGAAGTCAACCATGACTTTGGTCAACCCTATGTTGATGCCGGCGCCACAGCGACTGATAGCAACGATGGAGATATCGACGTCTCTGACAGTGGCACTGTGGATGTCAACACCCCTGGAGCCTATATCATTACCTACACGGCCACAGATGCAGCGGGCAACAGCGTAACGGCTACCAGAACTGTGAATATTCCTGAGGGCGACCCCGAGCCTCCGAGCACCTCTGTTCTGACCGTACTTGAAGATGGGCTTGCTGGGTCACTCTGGACGGAAGGGCTGGTGGCATTTGATCAGGGCATTGGCTGGCAGGCCTGCACCAATGACGGCGGCGAAGGCTGTCCCAATATCGCCTGGGAACTGGCTACAGATGCTGATCGCGGTGATGTGCTTAAAATCACCACAGGTAACAATGCCACTCAATTGGCCGGTTTCTATGTGGGCGCGCTGGACCCATTAGATCTCAGCGACTATGCCGCTGGTGATCTAAAGTTTGATATCAAGGTACTTAGCGGTGATGCCAAATTCACCATGAAAATTGACTGCGTTATGCCCTGTACCACGGGCGATCAACTTCTGGGCGAGCGCGGTGTCT
>JBMZST010000140.1:0-4834 GCA_049623265.1 Porticoccaceae bacterium | reverse complement strand
GTTTGGCCTCGGCCTTTTTCTTTTCTGCGGCCCTGCGTCTGTCTTGCTCACGTTTTTTCGCTGCTCGATCAACCTTGGGTTTGGGAGGTTTGGCCACGGGCTTTTTCTTGGGTGCCAGCTCGACAATTTTGGCTTCAATGTACTGGGGCTGAATAATCACCTTCTTGCTGTCGATCTCCCAGTTAGCCAACAGCGCCGCCACCACACCCAGGTGGAGAACAATGCTAAACAGCGCGCCGGTCGTATAGCTGGTAACCTCTCTCATATCAGTTGCTGGGAGGCTCCGTCACCAGACCCACTGAAGGAGCCCCGGCCAACTGCAATTCACTCATCAGATTAACCACTGCCCCATAGTCAACAGCGCTGTCACCCCAGACCAAAATAGGAGTAGTTGGCTTTTGCCGCAGCACCTTGGACACACGGTCTTTAATCACTGCCAAGGTCTCAGCTTTATTGTTGCCTTTGACATCAATCCAGTAACTGCCATCAGCTTTGATAGAGACAATAAAGGGCTCCTGATCCTTGGTATCCATGGGCGCCGAGTTGGCATCGGGCAACTCAACCTTCACACCCTGCATCAGCAGCGGCGCGGTAATCATAAACACCACCAGCAAAACCAAGGTGACATCAATATAGGGCACCACATTGATTTCAGCGACCAGTTTGCGTTTCGGTTTTTTAAGCTTCAAAACTTGGGCCTCAAACGGGGTTAGCGGGAGTGAACCTGACGGTGCAAAATGCTGGAGAACTCCTCCGAGAAAGTCTCGTAATTGGCATTAATCGCCTCCACCTTGGCCGCATAGCGGTTGTAGGCAATCACCGCTGGTATGGCGGCAAAAAGGCCCATCGCCGTGGCGATCAACGCTTCGGAAATACCCGGAGCCACAGTGGCCAGGGTAGCCTGCTGGACCATGGCAAGGCCGCGAAACGAGTTCATAATGCCCCAAACTGTGCCAAACAGACCTATATAGGGGCTTACCGAGGCCACACTAGCCAGAAACGGCAGATTGGCACTGAGCTTTTCATCTTCTCGGCTGAGAGCTACCCGCATAGCGCGATCTGTACCCTCCATCACAGCATCCGGATCTGCTTTGTCCATCTGTGCCAGTCGATTAAATTCTCTAAAACCAGCGCGAAACACGTTCTCTATGCCGTCCACATGCCCGCTCTGCAGCGCCCTATCAGTCAGCTCCTGATACAGTTTGTTGAGATCAACACCGGACCAAAAGGTATCCTCAAAGTCCCTAAAGCTGCGCTCAGCACTACCTAAAAACAGACCCCGCTGAATAATCATGATCCAGGAGATCACCGAAGCCAGAAACAATATGGCCATCACCGCCTGAACCAGCAGACTGGCATTGGTCATTAGCGCTAGTATGGATAGGTTTTCTTCATGCACGGCATAGACTCCAATTCAATTTAGCCAACTTGGCTTTTTAAGGTTTTATACATAGGTTTAGGTATGCCGCAGGGTCGCTTGTTGGCGACATTGACACAGGCCACTTTAATCCTGCCCTCAACCAGTAATTCGTCGCCACGAAACACCTGCTGACTCATCTCAAACGTCACTCTGGACACCTTGTCGAACTTGGCGGTCACCCGTATTTCATCATCCAATACCGCTGGTAGATGATAGAGCAGATCGACGCTGCGCACGACCAACTGCAGGTCGCCAAATAGGGCTGGCTTGTCATAGCCCAATGTGCGCATAAGTTCGGTGCGCGAGCGTTCCATATACTTTAGATAGTTGGCATAAAATACAATGCCACCTGCGTCGGTATCCTCGACGTAGACCCGAATGGGCAGAGAGAAATCAGTCATCCAAAATATCCAACTGATCCTGCACCCGCTTGGGACTCTTGAGCCCGAAGTGCTCATAGGCCATCCGCGTGGCCATACGGCCTCTGGAGGTGCGCATTAAATAGCCCTGCTGAATCAAAAATGGCTCTAACACGTCTTCAATAGTACCCCGCTCCTCACTGAGCGCAGCTGCCAGGCTATCCACGCCTACCGGCCCACCGTCAAACTTTTCCATCAGCGTCAGCAGCAGGCGGCGGTCCAGGTGGTCAAAGCCAGATTCGTCCACCTTGAGCATATTCAGTGCAGCATCGGCAATCTGGCTAGTTACGGTGCCGTCTCCTTTTACCTCAGCATAATCTCTTACCCGGCGCAGCAGCCGATTGGCGATGCGCGGCGTACCTCGAGAACGACGGGCAATTTCACTGGCACCATTGTTGTTGACCGGCACCTCAAGAATATCGCCAGCGCGCTGCACAATACTGGTGAGATCCGCCTCTGAGTAGAACTCCAGACGTTGCACTATGCCAAAGCGATCCCGCAGCGGCGAGGTCAATAGCCCGGCTCTAGTGGTAGCGCCCACCAGAGTAAACGGCGGCAGGTCTAATTTAATGGAGCGCGCTGCCGGGCCCTCACCAATCACAATATCCAGCTGATAGTCTTCCAGCGCCGGATACAGAATCTCTTCAACCACTGGGCTTAGGCGATGAATCTCATCGATAAACAGCACATCACCAGCTTCGAGGTTGGTCAATAATGCTGCCAGATCACCGGCTTTTTCCAGCACAGGCCCAGAGGTGGTCTTTAAATCCACCTGCATTTCATTGGCGATAATATGCGCCAATGTCGTTTTCCCCAGGCCCGGGGGGCCGAAAACCAAGCAGTGATCCAAGGGTTCGCCACGTTTGCGTGCGGCCTCAATAAAGATCTGCAGCTGCTCTTTGACCGCGGGCTGACCCACATAGTCGGCCAGCGCAGTGGGCCGCAGGGCGCGGTCAAAACGCTCTTCGCTTACGGAAATATCTGCGGAAATTAGTCGATCAGGTTCTATCATCGGGTGCCATCTCAAATTTGCCTGTAAGCATACATTGATGACCTTGAATTTACACTAGCTTTGCTTGGAGGCTACTTGGATACCATGCTCTTGAGAGCAGCTCTGATCAACTGTTCGGCGCTGGCGATATCCTCGCTGACCGCTCTATTGACCATCTTAGCGGCGTCCTGAGGCTTGTATCCCAGAGCGATTAGCGCACTCTCGGCCTCTTCGGCCATATCTGGCTGCTGAGGAGTCATTGCAGCCCCGCCTGCTCCACTGGCCTCAATATCTCCGACTCTGTCGCGCATCTCTATCACCAGGCGCTCGGCAGTCTTTTTACCCACCCCAGGCAACTTCACCAATGTGGCCACATCATTGTTGTGTACACAGAGCGCAAACTCGCTGGCAGACATACCGGAGAGAATCGCCAGGGCCATCTTTGGCCCCACGCCATTGACCTTGATCAGATGGCGGAACAATGTGCGCTCGCTGAGCTCGGAAAATCCAAACAACAGCTGGGCGTCATCGCGCACCACAAAGTGAGTGTGCAATGTCACCGACTGACCCACCTCGGGCACTGCAAAAAATGTGCTCAGAGAAACCAGCACCTCATAGCCTACCCCCTGCACATCCAGAAGCAAGTCCGGTGCCTGCTTGTCGATTACCGTACCCTGAAGTCGTCCGATCATAGCCTCTGTATTACCCTTATTTCTGCTTATCTCTATTTAAGTCTGCCGCGAGCATAGCCCTTGACACCCGAGCTCGCGAGCGCTCCATTGGTGCGCCTACTGTGCGCATGACAAATCGCTACCGCCAGAGCATCAGCGGCATCCTCTGCAGGAGACTGGGACAGCCTCAGCATCTGCACAATCATCATCTGTACCTGGGACTTGTCAGCCGCGCCCGTGCCCACCACCGATTTCTTAATACTGCGCGCCGAGTATTCGCCGACCGGCAGCTGTGCCTGCACCCCCGCCACAATAGCCGCACCTCGCGCCTGGCCCAGCTTGAGCGCTGAGCCCGCATTGGTGGCCACAAACACTTCCTCAATACTCATCTCCTGGGGTTGATACTGGCCAATAATCTGGCTGACCCCATCGTAGATAATATTGAGTCGCTCGGGCAGAGAGCCCTCGGGCAAGCGGATAATACCACTGGTGACATAGCTGATTTTGCTGCCGACAACATCGATCACACCGTAGCCGGTGCGCCTGGAGCCTGGGTCTATGCCAATAATTCGAGTCATGGAGCTACTTGTGGTTGCGCGATAGCAGAGTGTTGCAACCGCACAGCAATCCGTCAACCATTAAAAAAGCCCCCTGAAATAATCTCAGAGGGCTTTTTAAAATGTGGATTAAGTCCAACCTGTATCCAGGATGGTAGCTTAGTCCTCAGCTTTTGGCTCGGCCTTAGCTTTTGGTGCCGCCTTGGCTTTAGCCTTTGGCGCTGCCTTGGCTTTAGGTGCTGCTTTAGCTTTAGCCTTTGGCGCTGCCTTAGCCTTGGCTTTAGCCTTTGGTGCCGCTTTGGCTTTGGCCTTGGCTTTTGGCTTTTCCTCAGCTGCAGGTGCCTCTTCGGCCGCAGGGGCTTCTTCAGCTGCTGGAGCTTCCTCAGCTGCAGGCGCTTCTTCCGCTACCGGTGCTTCTTCGGCTGCAGGTGCTTCTTCCGCCGCAGGGGCTTCTTCGGCTGCTGGTGCTTCCTCAGCTGCTGGTGCTTCTTCGGCTGCAGGCGCTTCTTCCGCTGCAGGCGCTTCTTCCGCTACTGGTGCTTCTTCGGCTGCTGGAGCTTCTTCCGCTGCAGGCGCTTCTTCTGCCGCAGGCGCTTCCTCTGCCGCAGGCGCTTCCTCTGCTACCGCTGCTTCTTCAGCGGCTGGTGCGGCTTCCTCAACCACAGCCTCTTCGACTTCTGGCGCCGCAGGCATAACGGCTTTAATCAGGCCCTCTGCCAATAGAATCTTTACTTTTTCTTCAGCGTTAACCCACTTTTTATTGGCGTCTTTTACCG
>JBMZST010000139.1:0-4844 GCA_049623265.1 Porticoccaceae bacterium | reverse complement strand
GTGCCAAAATGTTTCTTAATAGAAATAAGCTTTTGCTGGCCGATAAAGCCATGCCAGCACCCCAGCGATTGGGTATAGGCAGAGGAGTCGGCATCGTAGGCAGCCATATCTGCACGCATAATGCCCGCAGTGTATCTGGCGATATCCAGCCCAGTCTGAAACCGATTTTGAAGGCGCATGCGCGCGGCAGACTCGGCGCTGATCGCACCCCAGCCAGGCTGACCCTCTTTAAGCTTGGATACTGCTGCAATATTTGTTTGATAAGTCGACATCTTAGTCCCCTTTGTGGAATATCTGGTAAATTGCTTATTTGACTGTTGCAGAAGTTTAGGTATCATGACTCCATAAATCTAATCAATAGCTTCTATGGCGGGCATTATCTAAATGAATATATCAAGAGTCGATTTGAACCTGTTGGTCTATCTGGATGTTCTATTGCGAGAATGCAATGTCACCCGAGCGGCTGAGGAGTTAGGGATTAGTCAACCCGCCATGTCCAATAGTCTGAGACGTCTGCGCGATCTGTTTGCTGATCCAATATTAGTACGTACCAGTGACGGGATGACACCCACAGAGAGGGCTCTAGAGTTACAGCCCATGGTGCGCAAGGTACTGTCGGCGGCGGAGCAAGCTATTCTGCCAAAAACTGAGTTTGAGCCCGCTGAGTCGACCCGAATCTTCCGCATTATGGCCAGTGACTATACCGAGTCCACTTTATTGCCCGTGCTATTGCGCAAACTTCGCAAACAGGCGCCCAATATCCGGCTTGATATAATGACCCCCAGTGATGTTAGCTTTCATGATGTCGAGCGCGGCAAGGTTGACCTGGTGATTAACCGCTTCGATACATTGCCCCAATCATTTCATCAGGTGCATCTCTGGGATGATTGTTTTAGCTGCGTTATCAGTGCCAACAATCCCATTAAAGATAACTGGAATCTGGAGAGCTATTTGGCCAGCCAGCATGTCTGGGTAAGCAAAACCGGTATGGGCGTGGGTGTCGGTATGACCCCAGATGACGTACAGCGACTGGGCTGGGTAGATGAAGCTCTCACCAAAATAGGGGTTAAGCGCCATATTTCATTGTTTACTCGGCACTATCAGGCCGCAGTTTTAATGGCAGAACAGGACGATCTGATCGTGACCATTCCCAGCATGTCGGCAAAATCGATTGCCAGTAGTGACCGGGTGATTATCTTGGATCCCCCGTTTGATATCGAGAGAATGCGCCTGAAAATGGTCTGGAGCCCTCTGTTACAACACGACCCAGGCCATAAATGGTTGCGTCAATTGATCAAAGCGGTGTCTGCCGAAGTTATTCAGCAGTAAGGAGCTTCTATTTTCTTGCTGAATAGCAGGGATAGTAGCCATAAATTTGGCAAATTAGCCAGCAGTCAATAAACTTTCGTTACCAGTACACTGACCGCCGGAGAGCCAACTAATGACAACCAGAATAGAGCATTCAGGTCTTAAGATTGCCAAGCCAATTTATGAGCTTGTCAACCATCATATCTGCCCTCAGGTAGGTATTGATGCTGACGGGTTTTGGCGGAGTTTCGCGGCTATCATTGAGCGGTTTGCGCCGCGCAATCTTGCGCTTCTGGACAAGCGAGAGCGGCTCCAGGCAGAGATTGATCAGTGGCATCAACAGCATCAGGCCGAGTTTGACTTCGCCGATTACAAAGCATTTTTGGAATCCATAGAGTACCTGGTTCCTGAGGGCCCAGATTTTGCTATTTCTCCCGAAAACGTAGACCCAGAGATCGCGTTGCAGGCGGGGCCTCAGCTGGTAGTACCGATTATGAATGCCAGGTTCGCGCTAAATGCGGTCAATGCCCGCTGGGGCAGCCTCTATGACGCGCTGTATGGCAATGACGTTATCTCAGAGGAGGGCGGCGCTGACAAAGCTGGTGCCTATAATCCGGTTCGCGGCAATAAGGTGATTGATTTCGGGCGAGAATTTCTCGATGGAGCTGTGCCCCTTGCGGTTGGATCACATCGGGAGGTCACAGCCTACACTGTGGTCAATAATCAGTTTCAGGCTAGCCTCAGCGACGGTCAGCTAGTGAGTCTCAGACAGCCTGATAAATTTATTGGCTACCAGGGTGAAGCTGCAAACCCCAGCTCAATTCTATTAAAAAACAATGAGTTAAATATTGAAATTCAAGTAGATTCTAATCATCAGGTTGGCGCAACAGACCTAGCTGGAGTCAAGGATATTGTGCTCGAAGCGGCCTTGACCACGATTATGGACTGTGAGGATTCTGTGGCTGCGGTTGATGCAGAGGACAAGGCCCTGGCGTACAGCAACTGGATGGGACTGATCTCGGGTACTCTCGAAGAAACGATCGAACGTGGTGGTGAAAGTTTTATTCGCCGCATGAACCCCCATAGGACTTACACTGCGGCGGATGGGTCTGAGCAGACCCTCAGCGGCCGCAGCCTGATGTTTGTGCGCAATGTGGGCCATCTTATGACGAATCCAGCGATCCTGTACGGCGATAATCTAGAGGTGCCGGAGGGAATTATGGACGGAATGATAACCAGTCTAATTTCGCGTCAGGATATCGCCCAGTCTGGTAGTCAGAACAACTCAAAAACCGGCAGTATCTACATCGTAAAGCCCAAGATGCACGGCCCCGAGGAAGTGGCCTTTACCAATGATCTATTCGACAGCATCGAGGATGCATTGAATTTGGATCGACACTGTATCAAAGTCGGCATTATGGACGAGGAGCGCCGCACCTCCGTGAACCTTAAAGAGTGCATACGCGCAGCCAAGGATCGGGTGGTATTTATTAATACGGGATTTCTTGATCGCACAGGGGATGAGATCCATACCAGCATGCACGCCGGCCCCTTTGCGTTGAAGGCTGAGTTAAAGGCACTGCCATGGATCTCTGCCTACGAGGATCAAAATGTAGATATAGGCCTAGCCTGTGGCCTCAAAGGTAAGGCACAGATAGGCAAGGGTATGTGGGCAGTGCCAGACAATATGGCTGATATGATGAAGGTCAAAATCGCCCATCCCAAGTCTGGTGCCAACTGCGCTTGGGTGCCATCGCCCACCGCAGCCACCCTGCATGCCATGCACTATCACCAGGTGGACGTGCCCAGTCTCCAGGATCAAATTGCCCAGAGAGTGCCGGCCAATGTAGATGACATTCTCAATATACCATTGCTCGGTGACCGATCCTTAAGTGCCGATGAGATTCAGCTAGAGTTAGACAATAACGCTCAGGGCCTTCTGGGCTACGTGGTGCGCTGGGTGGAGCAGGGGGTAGGCTGCTCCAAGGTTCCAGATATCAACAATATAGGCCTGATGGAGGACCGCGCTACCCTGCGCATCTCCAGTCAGCATATGACTAACTGGTGGCATCATGGTGTCTGCAGTGCAGACCAGATTGCGGAAACTCTGCAGCGTATGGCAGCGGTGGTAGATGCTCAGAATGCAGCGGATCCAGACTATGTCAGTATGGGCCCCGACTTCGACCAGAGCCTTGCGTTCCAAGCTGCTTGTGACCTGGTATTTAAGGGCCTTGAGCAGCCCAGTGGCTATACTGAGCCCCTGCTGCACAGCTATCGTCAAAAAGCCAAGACCAGAGGTTAACTAGTATGCAACCCACTCCAGATCTCTGTGACCAGCACCCGGAGCTAGTGCGGGTGGTCGAACCCATGCTAAGTAATTTTGGTGGTCGGGAGCAATTCTATGGCCAAATAGTGACGGTTAAGTGCTTTGAAGATAACTCTCTGGTTAAACAGCTGGTGGGTACTCCGGGTCACGGCAGGGTTATTGTGGTGGATGCCGGTGGCAGCCTGAGGCGCGCCTGCCTGGGAGATATGCTGGCAGAGCAGGCCGCGAACAATGGTTGGTCTGGGCTTGTTATCTATGGCTGCATTCGCGATGTCGACCAAATTATGGCCACGGATATAGGGGTTCAGGCCCTGGGTGTCCACCCGATGAAAACCGAAAAAAGGGGCCTGGGAGACCTGGATATAGCGGTCAGCTTTGGTGGTGTTACCTTTAATCCCGGAGAATACCTGTACGCGGATAATAATGGGGTGCTGGTGTCAGCTCAGCCCCTCCATCAGACCTAGTTCTCTGGTCTAGCCACCAGATTCAGTTAACCGCCAGATCTAGCGCCATAGCAATATGAGGTATGCCTGCATCCATAAATTCCTCCCCGTAGGCCACAAAGCCAAGACTGGCATAAAAAGCCTGAGCCTGGCGCTGGGCGCTGAGTTGCAGCCGAGTCTGGCCATTCTGGCGCCCCCAAGCAATTACTGAGTGCATAATACGATGGCCAATCCCTTGCTGACGATAGTTCCTCAGCACCGCCATACGACCTATGTGGCCGCCGTCAAGCATACGTGCCGTGCCCACGGCCTGACCCAGATGATTGATCGCCAGCCAATGCTGACAGCTGTGGTCGGCTTGATCAAATTCCAGCTCCTCTGGCACCTGCTGCTCTACTATAAATACGGTAGTGCGCACGGCCATTATCTCCGCAGCGTGCTCGGCCCATGTGGTTGGAAATATCTGTGTGGTGGCCATGACTTGAGTCCAAATATAATTTCTGAGCCCATTATATTGGCTTGGGCTCTTTTTTGATTGCCTTGTCGTTGTAATTGTTAAAAAATGGCGTCCCTTATCGCAGAACAGTCTGTATATCAGAGTCAATTATGAAAAAAGTTATCGCCCAGCTTACCAGTGCCGCTATTGGCAGTCTCTTTTGCGTTCTGGCTCAGGCGGCCCTTCTGGATAGCAATGCCCGTTTTCATCCAGTGATAAGCGAAAAGGGCATGGTGGTTTCCCAGGAGATTATTGCCAGCCGTGTTGGCGC
>JBMZST010000138.1:0-4859 GCA_049623265.1 Porticoccaceae bacterium | reverse complement strand
GCTGCAGATAGTCTGCAGTATTAAATTTTTCAGCGCAGCCGCTAAATAAAAGCAGGGTAGGGATAATGAGTGATAAGCGCATTTTTAAAGCCTGTTATTTTTATTTTTGACCTTTTTACTTACGGCAACAGCGACTTAAAGGTTTAGCTGCTGGTTGGCGCCGGCTCCTCTTCAGCATGCAGCACCGTACCCACAGGTGCTGGTGCCGCCTGTAGTGTTATCTCTACCTTGTACTCGCTTGGCAGCGCTTCAATGGTCAGTACTCGCCAGATGCTGATGCCTGCCAGCAGCAAAAGACAGGCGGCCAGGAGTAAAAAGAAACTCTGCAAGCCAAACAGCTCTAGCCAGAAAACCGCAGTAATGGGGCCGGTGATTGAGGTCAGTCCGGCGATCAAAACAATGGTGCCGCTGGCGGGCACAATTTCTGCGGGACGCAGGTGGTCATTGGTCAGTGCTACTACCAGTGAGTAAAGTGAAAGGGAGCAGCCACCAAACATAAATATCAGCAGATACAGTTTAATGGAAGCCTCAGATTCTCTGCTGATTAGCAGGGCAAAGGCCACGGCAAATAAGCAGGCAACACCCATCACCCAGCGACGGTCGATCATATCCGACAGCTTGCCAATGGGATATTGCAAAATCATGCCCCCGGCCATCATGGCACCCATAAAGTTGGCTACCTGATAGACAGTGAAATCCAGTTTGGTGGCGTACACTGCGCCCATACTAAACAAAATACTCGACACCCATTGCGAGAGCACAATACCGATCACACCCATGGGGGTGCGATACCAGAGATGGCGCATGGTAACCCGCTCGGTTTCTTCGATAGCAGGGGTGGCAATTACAGATAACAGAATAGGTACAGCGGCCACACTAACCATTACCGAGATCAGGATAAACAGGGTGAATTCTCTGGGATTTGCCACATTAAGCATAAACTGCCCGGCACAGATTCCGGCCAGCAGAATGGCCGTATAAATTGACAGGATTTGCCCGCGATTGGTGTTATTGGACGCCTGGTTTAACCAGCTCTCAGACACCACATAAATAGTAGAAAAGGCAAAGCCTGTGAGCAGACGCATCAGTGCCCAGGCCCAGGGGTTTACATAGATTGAGTGCACAAGAATAGTGACAGAGGCAACTGCAGACAGCGCGGCAAAAATACGGATATGCCCGACCCGTTGAATCATCTTGGGGGTCAGCCTTGACCCAGCCAGAAAACCGGCAAAGTAACAGGACATCAGCAGGCCGATCAGGTAGTCATCAAAGCCTTCGATTTCTGCGCGCACGCCAAGCAAACTACCCTGCACACCAACGGCGAGGCCAATAAGGGAGAGGCCTGCAAATAGCGGCCAGATACTGACAATGGTACTAACGGGCATGGGCTTTTTGTCGCCTCCTGAATTTCGGCGGCAGCGTACACCCGAATCGCAAAACTACCAAGAGATTTAATAAAAATTTCTCAGAAACCCAGATCCTCCTGAGTGACCTGTACGGCAATATGCTCAGCATCTACTTCAGTGCAAACCAGGATAGGTCGGCAGCACACAAAGCAGTCTTCGGTGTAGGTCTGGGACTCTGAGGGGTCGACAAACAGAGTGATCGATTCCCAGCAGTAGGGGCAGGTTATCTGCTCTTCATGGAGAGACATTGGCTGCTCAGGCCAGATCGGCCAGCGGATGTTCCTGGTCTTTCCAGGGGCTGGTAAAGAAGGGCGCCACCATTGCCTCAGTAATATCTTCTATGCGAGCGGGATTCCACTGGGGACTATGGTCTTTATCTATGGCCAGAGCACGAATGCCCTCAACGGTCTCACTGCTGTGGCCGGAGCGATTTAGATGCTCGGTATGGAAACAGTGGCGCACCAGATCGCGCTCCATACGCAGATCATTGGCCAATGTCATATGTCGGGCACGGTGTATCTGTTCAAGCACCACATGGAGCATAAGTGGTGAGCGCTGACGCAGGGTTTTTATGCAGGCAGTGGCCCAGTCGCTATTTAGATCGGTGAGTGCCTGGACTATTTCGGGCACTGTGGCCTTGGCAAAACAGGAATCGATGCCATTATCCATCCAGCTGGGCTGATGATAGACCGGCGTAGAGGCCTCTAATCGCTCCTCTAAGACCTTTAAACGAGCAGCCATATCAGTTGCTGGGTCAGCAGTTAAGTCGTCCCACAGGGTGCCAATATAGGCGCTGTCGACTAGCTTATCCGCCAATCCCACAGTAATAGCGTCGGCACCCAGCATCATCTGCCCGGTCAGGGCCAGATACTCACCAGTGGCACCCGGGCAACGGCTTAAGAAGTAACCGCCACCCACATCGGGAAACAGCCCAATATTGGTCTCTGGCATGGCCAGTTTACTGCGCTCAGTAACTATGCGCAGGGACGCCCCCTGACTGATGCCCATGCCTCCCCCCATCACTATGCCGTCCATAAAGGCGATATAGGGTTTGGGGTAGGTAAAAATTAGATGGTTTAGACGATATTCCTCGGTAAAAAAGTCGTCCAGAGAGCTGTCATCGGCAATCGCGGCACTGTGGAAAAAGCGAATATCGCCACCGGCACAGAAGGCGCCAAAGGGCCCCTCTTTGTTGGAGCCGCGAATAGCAACGGCCTCCACCTGAGGATTATCGCGCCAGGTCACAAGTACTGTATAGAGATCCCGCACCATATCCAGAGACAGAGCATTTAATGCCTTGGGGCGATTGAGGGTGATTAGCCCTACACCGGCTTTTACTTCACTGTGGATATCAGACAAGGGTTTACTCCTTAACTGGATCAGGCGAAATCAGCGATTAGTGCGCTGCGCACCGGATCTTCAAGTAGTACTGAATTGGGCTGTATATGGGGGTTATCTATGCCCATGGTAAAGGGCTCGCCGGCGCGCAGGGCGGCTATATCGTCGGCGCTAAACTCGTACCTTAAAAAGTGCACGCTTGAGGTTTTATCCTCGTTCTCGCGCTCCATATCCTCGTCGGCGATAGGCACAATGCGAGGTCGATCGCCCACCTGTGCCCAGATCTGACGCTCTACACCTTTAAGGTTTTGCAGCATCACTTTGCGCTCATCAACATCATCGTATTCGAGCATAAAGGTGGCTTTCAGGTTTTGTCCCTCGGGCAACAGTGGGTTGTAGCTATCCAGCTCTTCCTGGATACCCTCGGCTTCAAAAATACGTTCCACACGCAGCATTTCCTGGATCTGGTAGCGAATGGTTGTTTCATCTTCAAAGCACAGGCGAGCATTGCTGCCAATACAGACTTCGCGGGTCTTTTTATGGGCCATAACCTGGGCGCGGAAGTCTGGGCGCTTTTCTGCGTACTGCTCTAATGACCACAGGTCTGCTCTGGTTAAATCTGCCATGTTTTACTGTTCCTCAAATTTGATAGGCCCTGCGCAGCAGGGTCATCGGATGCTCTGGTTGTTCGACTTTTTCAGACAGATTGCCAATATGAGTAGCGGCCATGGGGCAGTCACTGATAAAGAAATCAGGGTCCTGCTCATTGACCTTGCGCACCACTGGGCGGGCAATTTTAACTGACTTGTCATGGGTCTCGGTTTTAACCGCATAGGTACCATCATGGCCAGAGCAGCGCTCGATGGCGTTGACATTGGTATCTGGCACCAGATTTAGAATATCCCGGGTTTTCAGGCCAATATTCTGTACCCGCAGATGACAGGCAACCTGGTAGCTGATATCTCCGAGAGGCTGCTTAAAGTCGGTATTCAGTGCGCCGGCCTTATGGCGCAGATGCAGGTATTCGAAGGGATCGTAAAACGCCTGCTGCACTTTGATTACATCCGGGTCATCCGGGAACATCAGCGGCAGTTCCTGCTTGTACATAAGTACGCAGGAGGGGATAGGTGCAATCAGGTCATAGCCTTCATCCACCAGTTTGGCCAATACCGGGATATTGGCTTCTTTGAGCTTGGCCACTGCCTGTAAATCGCCCAGCTCCAGTTTGGGCATGCCACAGCACTGCTCTTTGGGCACCAGGTCAATCTGAATCCCGTTGTGAGTAAATACATTGTGGAAGTCTTCGCCCAGATGGGGGCTGTTGTAGTTGCCATAGCAGGTGACATAGAGGGCTACTTTGCCCTTGGTATTACCCGCAGCAACAGGCTCAATCGGTGCCGTTGCCTCAGCTAATGGCGCAACTCGCTTGCGCATGGTGCTGCTGTGGTACTCGGGCACTGGCGCCTGGTGATGAACACCAAAACCTTTGTCCAATGCTTTGCGGAAACTGTTGTTGTTATTGAGCGCATTAACAGTGATATCTACCAGTGGAATGGTGGCTAATTTACCCACTGTATCTGTGCTGGTAAGAATTCTGTCGCGCAAGGAGGCACCAGACTTGGTGAACTTTACCGCTTTGGCGCGGAGCATCAGATGAGGAAAATCTACATTCCATTCATGGGGCGGTGTGTAGGGGCACTTGGCCATATAACACATATCGCACATGTAGCATTGGTCTGATACTTTGACGTAGTTGGCCTTATCCACACCATCCACTTCGAAGGTATCGGATTCGTCGACCAGGTCGAACAGAGTGGGAAAGGCATCGCACAGGCTAACGCAGCGGCGGCAACCGTGGCAGATATCAAAGACACGCTCTAATTCCTGATTCAGGCTGTCTTCATTGTAAAAATCATCAGACTGCCAATCCAGCGGATGGCGAGTCGGGGCCTCCAGATTTCCTTCGCGTTGCGCCATAGGGTTTCTCCAATGATTAGCCAATAAAAATCCGGGGCAAAAAATCACCCCAGATTTTCATTGTGCAACACTTCAAACGGCGATTTAGTCGTCTAAAGTATCCAGAGCTTTCTGGAAGCGATTGGCGTGGCTGCGCTC
>JBMZST010000137.1:0-4879 GCA_049623265.1 Porticoccaceae bacterium | reverse complement strand
GGTTTCCCAGTGCAGCCCAACAAGGCCATTGTGGGGGCCAATGCCTTTGCCCATGAGTCCGGTATTCACCAGGACGGGATTTTAAAATTCCGCGAAACCTACGAAATTATGAAGGCCGAAGACGTAGGTTGGAGTACCAATAAGCTGACTCTGGGCAAGTTATCGGGCCGCGCTGCCTTTGCTTCCAGATTGGAGGAGTTGGGGATTAGCTTTGATAGCAAGGAGGAGTTTAGCGAGGCATTTAACCGCTTTAAGGATCTGGCTGACAAAAAGCGCGAAATCTTTGATGAGGATTTGCAGGCATTGGTATCTGATGTCCAGCTGGGCACCCAGGATGATGCATTAACGCTGGTCGACCTGGAGGTGCTATCCAAAACCGGCCAGTCGCCGCAGGCAAAAATTAGTATTCGCTACAAGGAGAAGGACCACAGCTCGGAGGCCAGTGGCGATGGCGCTGTGGATGCGATCTTCAATGCGATCGAAAAACTGGTCAACAGCGAGACCAAGCTGCAGCTTTACTCGGTGAATGCGGTGACTCAGGGTACAGATTCCCAGGGTGGCGTAACCGTGCGGCTGGAAAAAGATGGCCGCATTATTAACGGGCAGGGCGCAGACACAGATATATTACTGGCCAGTGCCAAGGCCTATCTGAATGCGCTGACCCTAATGCGCAACCCAGGGAGACTGCATCCGCAGCTGGGTGGTGTGTAATGTCTCAGGCGCTGCGCAACCAGTATCTGCAACAGATGGGCATAGTCCAGTATGTGGGCAGAGACCTTCCTGTGGTTGCGGAGGCGCCTCTTAGCCAAACCCGTTCGCCCGAGCAGAGTCAGCCATCCTCTGCGCCCGTTGATCTGTCTCCAGCGGAGAGTTCCCCAGCGGCGTCTATGGGGGAAAGAGTCAATACTCTGCTCCACGAAAAATCCATGGCCGAGCTGGTCAATATAGGGTTAGAGGACAGCGGCGCGGCTGCGGCTCCACCAGTCTCTACGCCAGCCCAGCCCTCTGAACAGGTTGCTAGTCCGGCCATAGATATCGAACTGCGTCTAGCTCTGTGGCAGCCAACCGAGGAGCTGCTGGTATGCAGCTCGGTTGAGGATTCACTGCCCCAGCCAGAGCAGATTCTGTTGCTGGGCAATATACTGAAAGCCATGGGGCAGGGCTCGGGTCCGCTGCCTCAGATGGAGTTGGTTGAATGGCCGCCCTATCCCAATATGTCGGGTGATGAGTCTGAGGTGCGGGAGTTTTTGGCCACGCTGATACAGGCCAGAATTGATAGCAGTGCCACCAAGATTCTTCTGCTGCTCGGCGACACCGCCTCTCAGTGGCTGCTTACTCCAGAGCAGCAGGCCCGAGTAGCCAATGGTCAGGTAGATGTATTTGGCCAGATTACCGCGCTGTTAATCCCCTCCCTGTCGATGATGATCGAGCAGCCCAGTCGCAAGCGGGATGCCTGGCAGACCATTCGCTATCTCTCGCCCCAGCGACATGTCCACAAAGCGAGCAGCTAGCTTGCAACGCAGGTTTCGCCCTATGGTCCTGAGTGACCTGCCAGAGGTCTGCACTATCGAAACGGCCTGCTCTCCCTCTCCCTGGAGCCCTAGGCAGTTCGAGCTGAGCCTCAGTGATTCACAGGTCCTGTTGTTGGATAATCAGTTAGTGGGTTTTGGTATTTTAAGCAGCGTGGTAGATCAGGCTGAGCTGCACAATATAGCCATAGAGCCGTCTCGGCAGGGGCTGGGTCTGGGCGCTGCCATGCTGGATCATTTGCTGGATAGCCTTGACGATCAGGTAACCGCCACCTTTCTCGAAGTCAGAACGTCAAATTTTCGTGCGATTCGCCTCTACCAAGAGCGCGGCTTTAACAAAGTCGGTGAGCGTCGAGACTATTATAAAACCGCGCTGGGCCGCGAGGATGCACTGCTAATGTGCAGGCGCACTATTGATCAAGAGTAAAGTTTGTTACCCTTGAGCTACTTTTCTTTCAATGAGGCTTTAAATGGAACTTCAAATGCTCTACTGGCACTGGTTGGTGCTGGGCGTGGTACTAGTTGTCGCAGAGATATTTATTCCCAGTTTTACCATTCTTTGGTTTGGGCTGGGTGCCCTGGTAGTAGGTGTTGCAGCCCTTTTATTTGATATACCTCTGAGCATGCAGGTCCTTATTTGGACGCTGTTCTCTGTGCTGTTTACGGTGCTTTGGTTCAAATGGGTGAAGCCTATGATGGTAGACAGTAGCAATAGTCAGGCCGCCAGGGAGTCGGCCATCGGTGAGTCTGGGCAGGTTATCAAGCTGCCCGCTGGTGATACCAGAGGTAGGCTGCGCTTTAGCACGCCTATTTTGGGTAAGGATGAATGGGAATTCAGCTGCGAGACAGAAGTTGCTCTTGGCGACCGCCTGCATATCCAAGAAATTTCAGGCAATGTCTTAGTAGTAGCCAAACTTAATTAATGATGTTTAGGAGATAAGAAAAATGGAAGGTACATTTGTAGTTGTTGCAGTTTTTATACTGGTGATTATCACCCTGTTCAAAGGTATTCGTCTGGTGCCCCAGGGTTCTAAATGGGTGGTCCAGCGCCTCGGAAAGTTCCACAAGTCACTGAGCCCTGGTCTGAATCTGATTATCCCCTATATCGATGATGTGTCTTTTAAAGCCACAACCAAGGACATAGTGTTGGATATTCCCTCTCAGGAGGTGATTACTCTGGATAACGTCGTGATTATCGCTAATGCGGTGGCTTATATTAATATTATTAGCCCAGAGCGAGCGGTCTATGGTGTCGAAGACTACGAGCTGGCAATTCGCACCCTGGTACAGACCTCACTGCGTTCTATTGTGGGTGAGATGGCGCTGGATGATGCCCTGTCATCCCGTGACCAGATCAAGGCCAAGCTAAAAGATTCTATCTCCGAAGATATAGCCGACTGGGGTATTACCCTGAAAACGGTTGAAATTCAGGATATTAACCCCTCGGGTACCATGCAGCAGGCGATGGAAGAGCAGGCCGCAGCGGAGCGTCAGCGCCGCGCCACTGTGACCCGCGCCGATGGTGAGAAGACCGCGGCGATTCTGGAAGCCGACGGCCGTCTTGAAGCTTCACGACGGGATGCGGAAGCCCAGGTGGTTCTGGCTGAGGCGACCAAAGAGGCCCTGACCAAGGTGAATGATGCGATTCAGGACAAAGAGCTCCCCGCTATGTATCTGCTGGGCGAACAGTATATTGATGCCATGAAAAACCTGTCCGACTCACAGAATGCTAAACTGGTAGTGTTACCGGCCGATATTCCAGCGGCAGTTCGCGGTATTATGAACAATACCAAATAGTGAACTAAAGCAGTTGGCCTCACTGCGAGGCTTTTGGCGAACGTCAACCGATACCCTGGGTTGGCGTTTACAAATAGGATGATTTGACCAACAAGGAATAGATTATGTTAAAGCTATGGCTAACAGCTGCACTCGCAGTTACTCTTGCCGGTTGTGCCAATGGTTACCGCTATGGTGCGCCTGAAGAAGTGATTATAGATACCCTGGGGGTAGACCCCTATCAGTACGAGGTTGATTTGGCGGACTGTAAAGACTATGCCGCCAAGATTGACGTCAGTAATCGTACCGTCGAGGGTGCTGCCGAGGGCGCGGTGGTTGGCGCAGTTTTGGGAGCAGTGGTTGGCAACAGTGATACTACCAAGCGCGGCGCTGGCGCCGGTGCTGTTTTAGGTGGCGTAAAGTCTAATGAGCGCGCTCGTCATGAGCAGCAGCGTATCGTTAAGCGCTGTTTGAAAGGGCGTGGTTATAAGGTGCTTAACTAGGCTTACATCTGGCTCTGAGCTCAGTGCTTGACCGGTCGTTTTTGTAGTTTTCTCTGTAACGTCCTGCGATGCATTCCAAGGGTTCGAGCGGTGGCTGAAATATTGCCACCGTTTTCGTTTAGCACCCGTTGAATATGCTCCCACTCCACTCGGTTGATCGAGGGTGGTGTTAGGTGCTCTGAGTGGTTGTAATCCGTCTGTTCGGTCTCAAAGGCAGCAATGATTTCGTCCACTGAGGCAGGCTTGCCAAGATAATTTACCGCCCCCAGCTTGATTGCCTCGACTGCTGTCGAAATGCTTGAATAACCGGTGAGTAGAACCACCTGAATATCTGGCTGTAGCTCTCGTAGCTGCTGCAGGATGGATAACCCAGATTCGCGCTCCAGCTTTAAATCCAACACCACCCTGTGAATATCTGTCTGGCGACACTGGGCTACAGCCTGATTGCCGCTGCATGCCGTGGCCACCTTATGGCCGCGACGGCTGAGTACCCGTGCCAGTACAGAGGTAAATGCCCCGTCATCGTCCACAAGTAAATAATTCATGCAGCAGGCTCAGTGGGTACGGTCTCAGAGTTTAGCCTGAGTGGCAGGGTTATCTGGGTCATGGTGCCTCCACCTGGGGCATTGCCGAGACACACTGAACCACCGAAGCGACTCAGGGTAGCCTGGGATAAAAACAATCCTAGGCCAAGCCCTTCGGCTTTGTGGCTGACAAAGGCTTGACCCAGCTCATCCATAGTGCGGCCATTCAATCCTGAACCATAGTCGCGAATAGTTATGTTGGCCATATCTCCGCTGTAACTGATATCCAGGTCGATGACCTCTGGGCTGGCATCGGCCGCATTGTTGAGTAGATTGATAAGTGATTGCTCAACAGTGGGGTGAAAAACTGCCAAGCGCTGATCCGCTTGCAGACTGATACTGACTCTGAGGTCGGGGCGCATAATCTGCCAGCGCTCCACCAGGTCGGCAAAATATTGCTCTACCGGCACGGCCACTGATGAGCTCGATTGGTTTTCCTCTGCTGTCATCAGTAGCTTTTTTAGGGTGTTTTTACAGCGTTTAATCT
>JBMZST010000136.1:0-4896 GCA_049623265.1 Porticoccaceae bacterium | reverse complement strand
TTTATAGACTTTCACCGCAATCCGGAACTTAGCACCGCCGAGGTGCGCACAGCGAAAAAACTGGCCGAGGAACTGCGAGGCAGTGGCTTTGAGGTGACCGAGGGCGTTGGTGGCACCGGCATTGTTGCTCTGTTGGAGAATGGCCCTGGACCCTTGGTAATGCTGCGCGCCGATATGGATGGGCTGCCCCTGGAAGAGAAGTCTGGGCTGCCCTATGCATCCACAGCCACCCAGCTTGACCCCATAACGGGCAAGGTTTTTCCAGTTATGCATGCCTGTGGTCACGATGTGCATATCACCAGCCTGGCGGGTACCGCCAAGCAGATGGCGGAGCGCCGCGACAGCTGGTCTGGCACCCTGATGCTGATCGGCCAGCCCGCCGAAGAGAGAGTGATGGGTGCCCGAGAGATGATGCGCGATAATCTCTGGGAGCGCTTTGGCAAACCAGACTACGCTCTGGCCTTTCATGTGGCCGCCGGCTTTACTGCTGGCGCCATCAATGTACAGGAGGGTGCGCCCTTTGCCGGAGCCGACACCGTAGATATTATTGTGCATGGCGTGGGGGCCCACGGCGCCTCGCCCCATGCAGGTAAAGACCCGGTATTACTGGGGAGCCAGATAGTGGTTGCACTGCAGTCCCTGGTGGCCCGTGAGCTGCCGCCAAGACAGCCCGGAGTG
The DNA here is from genome assembly GCA_049623265.1 of Porticoccaceae bacterium. GTDB lineage: Bacteria > Pseudomonadota > Gammaproteobacteria > Pseudomonadales > Porticoccaceae > HTCC2207. The sequence continues at coordinate 4,218 of JBMZST010000136.1, read as the reverse complement.
GTGACAGTTGGCGCCTTTCACAGCGGCACCAAGCACAATATTATCTCTGATCGCGCTGAACTCCAGCTGACCGTGCGCAACACCAACCTGCAAACCAGAGACACATTGCTGGAGGGCATTGAGCGTATCGCCGTCAATATGGGCCGAGTCGCAGGGTTGCCAGAGGATAAATTGCCCGAAGTGATTGTGTTAGACGAGTCTACCCCACCGACCATTAATAACGACGCCCTAGTAAGGCGCCTGCGAGCAGTGTGGGAAGCCGAGTTAGGTACATCTAATGTGGCCAATGTGGGATCTCAGGGCATGGGTGCGGAGGACTTCCCTTATTTCACCACAGAGCCAGAGATACCCAGTGTGTACTTCTCTGTGGGCGGTACCAGCGAGGCAGATATACAGGCCGCTATCAATGGCACTGGGCCCAAAATCCCGTCCCATCACAGCCCATTGTTTAAAATAGAGCCCAAGCCGGCAATTACTGCCGGCGTGCACGCCAGTGTGGTGGCATTGATGGAGCTAATGCCGGCGGAGCAGTAACAGTCACTAGGCCAGTACCGACTGCAGAGACTGCAGGCAGTAGTCGACATTTTTTCGGTTGCTGGCATGGCCCATCAGGCCAATACGCCAGACTTTGCCCGCCAGTGCACCCAAGCCAGCGCCGATCTCCAGGTCAAACTCATTGAGCAGGCGCGAACGCACCGCTGCATCATCTACGCCATCAGGGATAAATACGGTATTTAACTGGGGCAGACGATCCTGCTCAGGCACTAAGAAGCCGATTCCCATCGCCTCCAGGCCGCTGCGCAGCGCCAGATGATTCTGCTGATGGCGTGCCCAGGCATTCTCTAACCCCTCCTCCTGCACCATCACCAGGGATTCGTGCAAGCCATAGAGACAGTTGACTGGCGCCGTATGGTGATAGGCGCGTTTACCCTCTCCACCCCAGTACCCCATCACCAGATTGAGATCGAGAAACCAGCTCTGCACACGGCTGCCACGATTGCGAATCTTGTCTGCGGCGCGCTGATTAAAGCTAACCGGTGACAGTCCCGGAGGGGCTGACAGACATTTTTGCGAGCCCGAGTAGATAGCATCTATATTCCACTCATCCACTTTGAGAGACGAGCCAGCCAAACTGGTGACAGCATCTACAATCGTCAGGCAGTCATGTTTATGGGCCAGCTCGACCAGGGTTTTTGCATCTGACTGGGCACCGGTAGAGGTCTCGGCATGCACAAAGGCCACCAATACTGCATCGGGATGGGCAATCAGAGCCTCCTCCAACTTTTGCGGATCAACCGCTGTACCCCAGTTATCCTCCACCATAATGGCGGTGCCACCCATGCGCTCAACATTCTCTTTCATGCGTCCGCCAAACACACCGTTCTGACAAATAATGACTTTGTCGCCGCACTCCACCAGGTTGGCAAAGCAACATTCCATACCAGCAGAACCTGGCGCGGATACCGCAAAGGTCAGCTCATTTTTGGTCTGGAATACCATCTGCAGCAACAGCTTGACCTCATCCATCATGCCAATAAAGGCAGGATCAAGGTGCCCCAAGGTTGGCCTTGCCATAGCGCGAAGTACGCGCTCACTTACATCTGATGGACCAGGACCCATCAGGGTGCGGTTTGGGGGCATAAATGAAGCTATAGTCATGGGACTCTCTCTTAACATTTGGTTAAACTTTGGCTCTAAATTCTAAACGTCAGCCACAATACCGTTGCTCTTTAGCTCGGCAATACGGGCACTATCCAGACCCAGGCTGTTCAACACCTCATCAGTATGGGAGCCAACCTCAGGTCCCGGCCAGTCAGTACCGCCAGGAGTGCCCTGCAGTTTAGGCAGTAGGGCCGGAATTTTGAGGGATTCACCATTTATTTCAACCGCTTCAAATAATTCTCGGTATTTGAAATGCTCATCTTCCATCATATCGGCCACATTGTAGACCGGGCCGCAGGGCACGCGATGCTCCTCAAGTACGGCCATAGCCTCCGCCAAACTGTTGGCAGCGCACCAGTTGGCCAGCACCAAATCTATATCGGCCTCGTGAATCACCCGCTCTGCATTACTGGCATATTTCCGATCCTCAGCCATATCCTCCCGCCCCACAGCCACCATCAGGCGCGCAAAAATTGAATCGCCATTGCCGCCAATCACCAGAAATTTATCGTCGGCGCATTTGTAGGTGTTGGTGGGCACAATGCCTGTCACCGTAGTACCAGAGGGCTGGCGAATTACACCGGCACCATCGTATTCGGGAATCACCGCCTCCAGTAGATTGAACATGGACTCGTAGAGGGCCACATCAACCACCTGGCCAGCTACCTGATCGCCCTCGCCATTGGCATTGGCATTGGCATTAGCCTGATCTCTGGAACGCAGAGCCATCAGAATACCTATGACTGCATGCAGTCCGGATACGGTGTCACCCGTGCTGAGATTTGGCCGCACTGGCGCCTCGCCCGGATAGCCATTGACGTAGCGAAAGCCACTAATCGCCTCGCAGGCAGAGGCAAAGCCGGGTTTTTTGGCATAGGGGCCAGTCTGACCATAGCCAGAGATGCGAGCATAGATAAGATTGGGGTTTTCTGTTCTCAGGCTCTCCGGGTCTAGATTCCACTCCTCCAAAACACCGGGGCGGAAGTTTTCCACCACTATATCTGCGGTTTTCAGCAGCTCACGCACTAACCCACGCCCCTGCTCGGTTTTTAGATCCAGCGAAATGCATTTCTTATTGCGCCCCAGGCTTCGCCACCACAAAGATGTACCGTCCTTGACCTCACGCCAGTTGCGTATGGGGTCACCACCAGGCGGCTCCACCTTAATGACTTCAGCACCAAAATAACCCAGCATGCAGCCGGCAAAGGGCCCGGCTAGCAGCTGACCCAGTTCTATTACTCTAAGACCGGCAAGTGGTTTGTTTGTCATGGTGCAAAATCCCCAGCTCTCATTGATGTGTTTTGTGATTTTATGCGTCATATTTTTAGTTTGTGCGTATAACAAATCTGACTGCCAAGCAAATGGGCAAAATTGCTTTATCAAAGCAAAAATCCCACAAGATTCTAGCAGTCAAAAGTGTAAACTGTGTCTAGAAAATAAATATTGATGGCACAATTTTACGCTAACCCCATGATTTTGCAGTCAAAGACTCCAATGGCGATGGACAGCGATAAAAATAATTGCCATTGAATGTCCTCGCCACGGAACCGGCCTTTAAGTGAAGACTCTAATTTTTTAGTCTAATTAGGAGCTGGTAATGCCCACAAGTGAATTAAAGACGAGAATTCCACCAACCTTTAAATACAGCCTATTTGTCCTTTTAGCTCTCACAGCACAGCTAATTTTTAGCTCAGTCAGCCATGCCCAGAACATCGCCGATCAACAACCGGCCTCAGATCCTGTAGAGGACTATATAGATGCCATTAACAACATTGAAGCAGAGTACAGCGCCTACTCTACCGAGCTATCTGATCTCTATCTGGGACTGGGCAAATCCCTTTACTCCAGACAGTCTTATGCCGATGCCCGTCAGGCCTTCCAGCGCGGCATGCAAATCGAGCGCGTTAACTACGGCCTCGACAGTCTGACTCAAGCGCCCTATCTGCTCTCTATAGCCGATGCCGAGAGCTATTTAGGCAACTGGGACGAATCTCAGAAAGCACTGGAAAATCTCTACAGCATCAACAGCAAAGCCTATGGTGAAAACGATGCGCGGATGCTACCGGTACTGGACCAGATGCTTGACTGGTATCTCACCAGCTATCATGACCGCTCGGCCAATGGCGGCTATGCCAATCTAGTGGTGTCAGAGCGCATTGCTATGCGCATGCATCATATTCTGGAGACCGATGTAGCGCTCGACGATCCCGAGGCCCCAGACCGCTACCGCCGCCTTGGCTATCTACAGTACTTCATAGCCAACCATATCAAACAGCATGGTGAACCCAGCGAATCCGGCCTCACCATTTCAACCGGCTCAAGCTCTACCCGCTCAGCCTCAAGCACTTCTCACCGGCATTTTCACCGCGGCAAGGTAGCGCTGGAAAGGGTGGTAGAGTCACTGGTGGAACAAGAGGATAGCAGCGAGATAGATCAGGCTCTGGCCATTGCTGAGTTGGGCGACTGGTATCTGGTGTTTGGACAGCGATTCTCTGCCACAGAGGCCTACCAATTGGCCTACGATGTACTTGAAGATAACGAGCAAGCTGAACAGCT
>JBMZST010000135.1:0-4896 GCA_049623265.1 Porticoccaceae bacterium | reverse complement strand
GAGTAGGACGCTTGAAAACCCATACCCATAACAGCGGCAATTGATGAGGTGACCAATAGCTTGCCCGCCGCTTTGCGCTCAATAAAATGGGCGATCACTGGACGAAAGGTGTGCACCACGCTGGTGACATTCATATCCATCACCTGATTCCAGCTATCACTGTTTGTCTCATGTAGTCTGCCAATCTGACCACCACCGCCGGCGTTAGCAAAGCAGGAGTCTACTTTGCCAAAATAGTCCAGAGTATCGGCAAAGACTTGCTTGACCATGGCTTCGTCGGTTACGTCGCAGACAAAAGCCTGGACATTGCCGCCCAGGCTCCTGAGTTCATCGATCGCAGTTTGGTTTTTTTCGGTGTTGCGACCCCAGATGGCAACAGCAGCGCCCGACTTTACTAAACCTCGAGCATAGGCGAGGCCGATTCCGCCATTTCCACCTGTGACCAGTGCTACATGCCCCTCTAAATTAAACATCCAATAACTCCTTTGATGGTTCCTGAACAACCCTTTTTTTAGGGACGATTCCAAAATTTTTGCAGACAGCCAATACTTATTCTGCTCCTAAGAGAGCTCAATAAATGAAAATCAACCGGGAAGTTTGCCGTCTATTAACTATTTGCATAATAGCTGTGAACTCGTTGAATGCAAAGTATTTAGGGATTTCATCGGCAAAATACTGGGTTTTTTGCCAGAATTACTAGTTAAAAATTAGATTTATTATAAATAAAGCATAATAAGTTGACAGTTGTAGCTGGTTAAACTATTTTTACTGACGGAATATTTAATAGGTGCTGCTGAACAGGCTGAATAGTAGTGAAGGGGATAATTATTCCAAAGAGCCACAACCTTTTATCGGCGGCCTGCAACTAGGCCAGCCTGAACTTTTTATGCTTGACCCGGCGCCCTCTCGAATCCCCTCAGGGGGCGCCTTTTAAGCCAATTTAGCTTAACTGCCAAAAATGTATTACGCTGGGTTTTGTGCTGTTATCCGAGTATAAAAATGATCTTAGCCGAATGTATTAACCTCTCCTCAAGGTTTTTTCTAACTACCTGCCTGATCAAAGTCCTGACTGGGATTTCTGTTGTGATGCTCGCTGTGGCTGCTGTAGCTGACGAGAAGCCTGGCGCCGAAACTTTGGATGCAGACTATCTTGCGGGCGAGCAACTGTATCAGTCTCGATGTGTTAGCTGCCATGCTGGCGCTGTGCTGAAGGCCCCGCAAATGGCGGCGCTAAAACTTTATCCGCCAGAGCGCATCATTGAATCCCTCACCAGTGGCGTGATGAGTACCACGGGCCTCTCACTATCAGCTAGTGAGATGCAGCAGGTGGCTTATTATATGACGGGTAAAATGCCAACGGATAAAACCGTTGATTTATCCCATGCCTACTGCGGTTCTGATGTCCCAACAAAAGCTAGTAACAAAGTTAGTGCCCAATGGGCAGGTTGGGGCGGCGAGCTCAATAGCCAGCGCTACCAGGCCAATGAAACCAGTTTAAACAAACAGACCGTCAAAGACCTAGAGCTAAAGTGGGCCTTTGCTTTCCCTGATACCAGCAGAATGAGATCTCAGCCTACGGTAACAGAGAGTATGACTTATATCGGCAGTCAGGATGGGACTGTCTATGCCTTGGATACAGATACGGGCTGTATTCGCTGGACATTCCAGGCCGACAATGAGGTGCGCGGCGCAATCAAACTTCAGGCGGACACGAGCGGCCAGACTGCTGCACCAAGCAGGCTGTTGTTTGGTGACTATAAAGCTAATGCCTATGCGCTCAACGCCAAGACCGGTGCGCTTCTCTGGAAAACCAGGGTTCACAGTCATCCTTTAGCCAGTGTTACAGGGTCAGTCACCGCTGACGACAAAAGAGTCTATGTGCCGGTGTCATCGTCGGAGGTTGTGCCCGCAGCTCAGCCGACCTATGCCTGCTGCACCTTCCGCGGCGCAGTGGTTGCGCTCAACCTGGATGATGGCAGTCTTGCCTGGCGCACCTATACCACCGACAAACCGGAACCATTGGGTAAAAATGCCGTTGGGGTTGATCGCTTTGGCCCATCAGGAGCGCCGGTCTGGTCTGGTCCCACACTGGATACCAAGCGCAATCTTATCTATGCCACCACCGGGCAAAACTATTCGTCACCAGCCACAGGGACCAGTGACTCGGTGATTGCTATGGATAGCGTCACTGGTGAGGTGAAATGGGTGTCTCAGGTGACAGCCAACGATGCCTGGAATGGCGCCTGCGGCTTTACAGCCGTCAATTGCCCAGAGGAAGATGGGCCAGACTACGATATTGGTGCCTCGGCAATTTTAATCACTTCAAAGTCGAACCGAGATCTATTATTGGTGGGGCAAAAATCCGGACTGACCTATGCTATGGATCCAGATCAGCAAGGCAAAATACTCTGGCGTCAAAGGGTAGGTAGTGGCGGCACCATGGGTGGCGTGCACTGGGGTATGAGCAGCGATGCAGAGCGCCTGTATGTGGGTGTCTCCGACCTTCCCACCAAAAATCGCTATAACCAGGGAGACCCTTATCCGGGCGTGCATGCGCTGGACCCAGATACCGGGGACTTTTTATGGCGCAATGTGCTGCCATACGAATGTCCTGAAGGCATCAAGTTTGCCTGTTTTCAGGGTATTTCTGCGGCGGTCAGTAGTAGCCCGGGCCTGGTATTTGCCGGTGGCATGGATGGCCGTCTACGCGCTTTTGATGCCAGCAGTGGCGATATTCTCTGGACCTATAACACCTTTACGGAGTTCGCCACGGTCAATGGTGTGAAGGGGCAGGGTGGCTCGATTGAGGCCGATGGCCCAGTGATCGCCAATGGCCAGCTGTTTGTAACCTCTGGCTATGATAAGTGGGCGGAGATGCCAGGCAATGTGCTGTTGGTATTTTCTCTCCCCAATTAAACCTCAACCATTTCGGGAATCCTTATGAACCTTGTCAGCAAGTCTGTACTGCTAATCGTCGCACTGAGTGTTGCCCTGTACTTTGTTATGCAGCCAGCCAGCCCGGTGGATGTGGACAAAACTGCAACTGTTGCCGATGCCAATACCACTGTTATTGGGTTAAACCATATTGGACTATCGGTGCGAAATCTGGATGCTGCCCTGGCTTTCTATCAGGGAGCCACGCAGTTCGAGCTGTTGCGACGAGAGTCGGTCAGCGCCAACGATCAGGCCAGCAAGCTGTTTGGCCAGGACAATATCAGTTACCAGATCGCTGTGCTCAAGGGCCCCAATATGCTGTTGGAGCTGACTGAGTTTGAGGGTAACCAGGCGGTGCCTGTGCGCAATATGCCGCCCCAGGGTCCGGGCATGACGCATACCTGTTTTCAATCTCCCGACTATGACTCAGGCTGGGATAAGTTTATGGCTGTGGGCATAGAGCCCTTATCCCGCGGTGATCAGCCCATAGATCTGGGTGGCTATGGCATCACCTATGGCTATGCCTATGACCCCGATGGCAATATGCTTGAGCTCGAACAGCTGGATGGTGCGCTGTTAGAGCGCGCCGGTTACGGCGGCAGCGGACAGGATTTGGGAGGGAATCTATGGATGTCTCAGGTGGGTTTGGCGACCCACGATATAGTCGCGCTGATGGAATTCTATCAGATGGTGCTGGGATTTAAGCCCTATAGATATGCCCATGTCACCGACAATCCCAGGCTCGACGATATAGTGGATATAGATAATGTCGACCTGATCGGTGGCTGGTTTAAGTTAAACCAGACATCTAAGGTGATTGAGATCTGGCAATATATCAGCCCGGAGACCCCTGAGTTTACAGAGCAGCGAGCTATCACTGCACTGGGCTATTCATTCTCTATTGAGGTTGCAGATATTCAGGCAGAGTACCGGCGTCTGACTGATTTGGGGCTGGACTTTGTCAGCGAGCCTGTTGAGCTGGATGGTTTCTGGCAGGCTTACAGTCGCGACCCGGATGGCAATATCTTCTCCCTGCGCCAGGCGATTGACCCCCAGTCGCAGCTCTCAGTGCGCCAGTTGGACGCCTGGGCAGCGGGATAGGCTAAAGCGGGAGTCTTGCTGCTACTCAATAATCGCCTGATAGGTGAGCACCATCATCTGTTTTCGGTAGTCCCAGGGCGATCCCATTAGTTGCATCATGGCGATGCCCACCAACTCCTCTGCCGGATCTATCCAGAACACGGTGCCCGCAGCACCACCCCAGAAATAGCTGCCCTCAGATGCCATCACGCCCCGTTGAACCGGGTCGGTTAGCACACCAAAGCCCAGGCCAAAGCCAACCCCTTTGATGTTATTGCCCTGGCCAATGCCTGGAGCCTCACCAGAACTGGTGACCTGGGTGAGTCCAGTGAGATGGTTCTGTGACATAAACTCAACGGTCCTTGGGCTCAGTAATCGTTTGCCCGCCAGCTGGCCGCCATTGCGCATCATCTCTGCAAACTTCATATAGTCCCCGATCGTGGATATCAGCCCATGGCCGCCGAGAAACAGGGTCACTCCAGAGGTGGGTAGATTGGCGAACCCACCAATGGGCAATGTCGCCAGTGCCCCGTGCTTTTTGTTCCAGTAATGGTTATCGCTTACCAATGCAGTCTTATCTGCAGGCACATTAAAAAAGGTGTTGTCCATACCCAATGGGCCAAAGATTCTCTCATTCAGTATTTGCTCAAAGCTCTGCCCGGTGATTTTTTCTGCCACAGCTCCGAGGATGTCGGAGGCCACGCTGTAGTGCCAGCGCTCTCCCGGCTCAAAGGCCAGGGGAAGACTGGCTATCATCTGGCTGTGTTCGACCAGGGTTGCCGGTAAGGTCTTACTCGCCTCGCGGTACAGTTTGTCTACCGGATCAGTAGGGCTGAAGCCATAGCTTAGGCCAGAGGTATGCGTCAGCAGTTGATGCATGGT
>JBMZST010000134.1:0-4908 GCA_049623265.1 Porticoccaceae bacterium | reverse complement strand
TGGATGACGCCATATCTGGCGACAGTTACCTGTTTGTCCGAGATGTCTATCTGCAACGCCGGGAGTATTTGGTTAACGACGGGGCCATCGAAGACGACTTTGGCGATTTAGATGACTACTAAACCGGCGATCAAAATCCGAATTCAAGATTGTTGTGCGCAGCCAGTCTTGTTACCCTCGCACGAAAGCAGCAGTGGCTTCCAGTTGAGACCACCAAGAGAGAGTTAAAGCCGGTAAATAATGAGCGAACTTAAGGGCCCAGTGATACTCGTCGACCATGACGATAGCGGGCTGCAGAACCTAAAAGCAGACTTTGAGGCTGTGGGGCAACAGTCTCTGGTAGCCGCGGACAACCAGTCCATAGCCAGCGTCTGCAACGACCCCCTGAATCAACTGGTAGTACTGCGCGCTAAAAATGCCCCCATCGACACTCCAGAACAGAGCGATGCCCTGCGTAAAATCTGCGAAGAGTACCTGGTGGTAATTGCCCTGGAAGAAGTGGATCTGCATCGGGCTACCGACTTTTTTCGTCTCGGTGCCGCTGATGTACTCACCGCCGGCGAGAGCGCCAAAGAACTCAAGCTCACCCTGGCCCGAGTGGACAACCTAGCTGAAACCCGCCGTCGCGCCGACCAGTACAGCACCGAACTGGAAAAAACCAATGTCGAATTGCAAGAGAGCCTGCGCCTGCTCAAACAGGACCAGCTGGCCGGTCTGGAAGTGCAAAAAAGCTTAATGCCCGAGAGCCCGTTGGCCTTTGGTGACTACGAAATCTCCCACTCAATTACCCCGTCCCTGTATCTGAGTGGCGACTTTGTCGGCTATAACTTTGTACTTGACCGCTATCTGCTGTTTTACTTTGCCGATGTCTCCGGCCACGGTGCCTCCTCAGCCTTTGTGACCGTACTGCTAAGATTTATGATCGGCCGGGTCATCCGCCGCCATATGCTAGAAAAAGACTATGTGGCCCTGGCCCAGGCACCTGAGGGCCTGGTAGAACATATTAACAATCAACTGCTGGCCACCGGCCTCGGCAAGCATCTGACCATAGTAGCCGGCTCCCTGGATACAGAGACCAGACAGCTGCGGTACGTGGTAGGTGCCCAGCAGCCCCAGCCCATATTAATTACCGATAACAAAGCTAAATATCTGCCGGGCAAAGGCAAGCCTGCCGGTATTTTCGAAGACGCCAATTGGACAGTAGAACAGATACATCTGCCCGAGCGGTTCGCCCTGGTGTTGCTATCCGACGGCGTCTACGACCTGTTGCCCAACAAAGAAATCGCGCAAAAAGAGCGCACCCTGCTAAGGTATCTAAGCACCAGCTCCGGCAATATAGACCAGCTAAAAGAAGCCCTGTTTATCGACTATATAGAAGACCCTCAAGACGATATATCCGTACTGTTACTCACGGGGGGCATGTAATTGAGCACAGGCAAAATACTGGTCTCAGATAAAGACGGCAACTACCTGATCAAATTTAGCGGCGACGTACGGGTCAACCTCTGCGGCTCATTAAACCGCCATATGGACGCCATATTTGGCAGCAAGGACGTGCAGCGAGTGGTTATAGACATGCTAGACGCCGAGTGCGTAGACAGCACCACCCTGGGCCTAATTGCCAAGCTAGCGCTGCACTGTCGCAAAGAATACAACATCAATATGCAGCTGTTTTGCCAAAACCCCAGCATACTGCGCACCCTCGACTGCATGAGCTTCGACGAGATAATTGATATCTGCCAAGAAGTACCAGATATAGAGGCCGACCTGCACGCCATAGAAACCGTCAATTCCGACATAGACGAAGTGCGCCGCCAAGTACTGGAAGCCCACAAAATCCTCACCCAACTCAGCCCTGACAGTAGTAAAGAATTCACCGACCTAATCCGAGCCCTGGAGTCCGGCAACTAAGCCATCCGTTATACCCTCCATCCCAGACATCCTGAGCGCAGCGAAAGACCTCAAAGATATTTCGCTACGCTCAATATGAAAGAGGATAAAACCCCACCACCCCACAGATTCGACCACCAAAACTTGCGAAATCGCAGATTCTGTATTAACACTTATATACAGGCTCTAATAACAGGTTCCGAAAAAACATCGACCGCAATCATATCAGGCAAGACCAGAGTCTCCGGAGCTCTGGTGTTTTCAGTTGCCAATAACACAGAACTTTGCGCCGGCATACAGAAAACCAGGGGGGCAGTCACTTGAATGGGCACAGCAGCACAGTTGCGCAGACCAGTAATATCAATAGCACCCATAGCACTGCTGCCGCAGAGAATATCGAGCAGCAAGCTGCCGATTGGCTACTGCGTCTGGATACCGAGCAAGGGCCCAGCCGGGCAGAAATCGCCGAGCTAAGAGCCTGGGTACGCCGCAGTCCCGACCATAAACAACAATTCCAGCGCCTCACCCAGTACTGGCACTGCGCACATTTACCCGCCGATCTGGTATTTTCACAACCCAAAAACCAGCCGTCACAAAAGGGCTCTGCGGCCAGCATGAGCGCCCGCCTGCGGGGTCTGTTTGACACTGGCTGGGGAGCCGCAGCTACAGTAGGCGCTGCGCTCTGTGTAACCGCTACATTAGCCATGGTTGTGCTGATGGATAACGCCAGCGGTGTCTCGGGCAATGGCATTTACGAAACCCGCACCGGCGAGCAAAACAGCATTACCTTGGTCGATGGTTCAGTTATTCAGCTCAACACGGGTAGCCGTATCCACGTCAACTTTGTCGATACACAGCGCACCGTCTCTCTGATGGCCGGCGAAGTACATTTTGAGGTCGCTAAAGACACGACCAGGCCGTTTATTGTCAAAGCAGGGGAAGGGCTGGTACGCGCTGTAGGTACCGCATTTACCGTGCGCCTGCAGCCAGAGGCACTCAAAGTGGTAGTGGCCGAAGGCAAAGTAGCGCTGGCCACCAGCCTGGACCAGCCCAGCGACACCAGTAGTAACAATGGCAACAACTCAGCCAACAGCGCAGAGACTGTCAAACGCGCCATAGACCGTGGCTATCTGGTAGAGGGGCAGGCCGTAGACTTCGTCCCCAAAGCCGACGATGGCCTGGGCAATGAAATACAGCAACTCAAACAGGCTGATCTAGACAAACAATTGGCTTGGCGCAGCGGCACGCTAATGTTCGCCGGCGAGCCGCTGTCAGAGGTGATAGCAGAGGTAAACCGCTACACCTCCCTGGATATTGAAATTATTGACGAACAGATAGCCGATATCAGAATAGGCGGTCATTTCAAAGTAGATGAAACCGACGCCATGTTACAAGCCCTAGAGGTGAGTTTCGATATCCGAGTCACTCGTCCCAGCCCAAATACCGTGCACCTGGCCCTAAAATAACCAACCTCCGTAACCCCAGCAAAGCAACGTCACTCAAATGAAGGCTAGGACGTCGGTGGGTGCCGCTCAAAGTCTTCCAGCAACCCCAAAAACGCCACCGCCGCATTCGACAAACTTCTCTTAGTATGGTGTATATACCCAAGCTCTCTCTCGATCTTTACCCCCTCAAACGGCATTACATGCAGGTCTCTTACCAGGGTCTCTGGCAGAACGCTCCAACCCAAACCCACTTCCACCATGGTGCTTATGGTCTCCAGATAGTTGGTGGACATGGGCGCCTTTAGAGGTATTCCTTCTTTTTGAAATAGCTTCTGAATTATCTGCCCGGTGTAGGTGTTGATACCCGGTAAAATAATCGAGTAGTTGGCCAGATCATCCAGCGATGGCTGTTTAATTTTAGCCAGCGGGTGGTCCTGGGCGCAGATAAACCGCAGGGGGTCATTCCATATTACCTGGCTATCTATATTGTGCTGTTCTTCCAGTGCCAGCGTAATTACGGCCACCTCCGACTGACCCTGCAGCACGCGCTCATAGGCTTTTTCGGAGTCCATAAACTCAATATCCAGGGTTACGCTGGGGTATTTCTGGGCAAATTGTTTCAGTACTGGGGGCAGGCGGTGCAGGCCCAGGTGGTGGCTAATGGCTAGTCTCAGGGTGCCACTGACTTCACCCGACAGATCGCTAATAGCCTGCAGGGCGTTCTCATATTCCTGCAGTATGCGTTTGACCCTGGGCAGTAGCTCCATGCCCGCTTCGGTCAAGCTCACTTGGCGGGCAAAGCGGTCAAACAGCTTTTTACCCACCTGATGCTCCAGCTGGGCAATGCGCTTGCTTATGGCCGACTGGGTTAGGTACAGCTGCTCGGCGGCTTCCGAAAATGAACCACAGTGAGCCACCGTAATAAAGGCCTTGATATTTTGGTTGTCCATTATTATTCCCGGTAAGAATGCAAAATATGCGAAATATGAATTTAATTCATCATATGACAGGTTTACAATGGGCGCAACAACGGAATTCTCTGGGAGAGAGTTATGGCGGGAAGAACACTTTACGACAAGCTGTGGCAAAGCCACCTGGTTAAACAGAATAGCGATGGCTCATCACTGATCTATATTGATCGGCATGTAATTCATGAGGTGACTTCACCTCAGGCGTTTGAGGGTCTGCGCCTGGCGGGCCGCGAGCCCTGGCGTCTGGATACTAATATAGCCACGCCCGACCACAATATTTCCACCGACAAAGCCGAGCGCCAAGCCGGTGTGGCCGGTATGAGCGATGAGGTGTCGCGTATTCAGGTGCAGACGCTGGACGATAACTGCGATCTCTACGGCATTAAAGAATTTAAGATCAACGAGATGGGCCAGGGCATTGTGCATGTGATGGGCCCTGAGCTGGGCGCTACCATGCCGGGTATGACGGTGGTCTGTGGCGACTCCCATACTGCCACCCATGGTGCCCTGGCCTGTTTGGCCCATGGTATTGGCACGTCGGAGGTTGAGCATGTGCTGGCCACCCAGTGCCTGGTGGCCAAAAAAATGAAAAATATGCGGGT
>JBMZST010000133.1:0-4963 GCA_049623265.1 Porticoccaceae bacterium | reverse complement strand
GCGACGATGGAGAAAATCAAAAAATACACTTTTTTTCATGCTTGATACCAACAGTCTCTATCTGGAATCTCTAGACCTGAGTCTATCAGTATTTCCCTGAATTCAGTTTTCGGCCTATAGGTCAGGAATATCCGCAGGGCGGCCTAAGGCTACAGTTCACAGTTACTGCAATAAGGCGCTAGATTTGCCCTTGGGCCCTGGGGTACTATTTTGCAAAAATAAAAACTGTTCGAGGTGTGCCATCAGCCAAGCCCAGAGCCCCAAGGCTATTTTTAATCAAGCACTGCAGCATCTCAGGCAAGGGGAACCTCAGCTGGCCAATCAGCTGTGTGATCAGAGCCTGACTCAGCACCCCAATGACGCCAATATCCTGTGTCTCAATGCCCAGGCCCTAATGGCAGTCAGAAATCTTGAGGGGGCCTATGCCAATGTATCTAAAGCGCTTAAGACTCACCCGGACTTTGCCACCGCCCACGAGGTCTATGCTGACCTGCTGTTACTGGAGGGTAAATTTGAACAGGCCATTGTTGGCTACCAACAGGCATTAAAACTGGCACCAGAGCGCAGCCGCATCCACAGTAAAATCAAACGCGGCCAACAGCTTATGCAATCTCTGGATGCCAACCCCCAGAGTGCCACGGGTGATCTATCCTTTAACCAGGAGTTAGCTCAGGCCAAGCAGCACCACAGCGATGGCGAGCCCGAAAAAGCGGAAGAGATTTACCGCACCATACTGCGGAAAAACCCCAACCATGCAGAGGCCATGCGACTGTTGGCCGCTGTGGCAACTGTGCATCGCAAGCACGAGGACGCGGAGATACTTTTGTCCCGGGCCGTGTCTGTATCACCCAAATTTTCCCGGGGCTGGCTAGACCTAGCCAAGACCCAGCTGGAGTTGGGTAAATATCCGGAGGCGGTAAAAAGTGCAGAGACTCTGGTTGGGCTCAGCCCAGATATCGCCGAGTCCTACGTGGCACTGGCCAATACACAGGCCCAGTCCAATCAAACTGAACAGGCAATAAACAGCTATCGGCATGCGCTGGAAATTAATAAGGCTCATCCGGGTGCCTTCTCTGGTTTGGCCCATCAGTTGAAGACCGTAGGTCGCCAGCAAGAGGCCATAGACACCCACCGCCAGAATATTGCTATCAACCCCACCAATGCAGAGCCCTACTGGAATCTTGCCAACCTAAAGACATTTCGTTTTGAGGACAGCGAGGTAGCAGATATGGAAGCACTTCTCGAGGACGACAGTCTGGAAGATCTCTCTCATGTTCAGCTGTGCAATAGTCTGGGACTGGAGTATGAGGGGCGCAAAGATTACGAGCGTGCATTTAGCTACTTTCAACGCTGCAATGATCTGCATCGGCAGTCGGAAAAATATGATCCTATTGGCCACGAAGTACTGATTAGCTCGATCAAACAGATTTTTAGCGCCGAGTTTTTAAGCCAACATCAGGGACTCGGGGTTAAAGATTCCTCACCGATACTTGTTGTCGGGCTGCCGCGTTCTGGCTCTACCCTGATAGAGCAGATACTAGCCAGCCACTCAGAGGTGGAGGGAACACACGAGCTCAGCGATCTGGCTCAGGTGGTTAAAGAGATAAAAAAAGGCGGGCCCAAGGGATCCCACTTCCCAGAGAATTTGACCACATTGCCCAATCAAGCCTGGGCTCATATAGGTCAGAAATATATCGATCGAACCCTTAAGTACAGATCTGGTAGCCCCAGGTTTATCGATAAGAACCCTAATAATTTCATCTATGCTGGGCTGTTAAAGTTGATTTTACCCGAGGCAAAAATTATCAACGCCCGCCGTCATCCTCTGGATAGCTGCTTTGGCAGCTATAAGCAGCTTTTCGCCAGCGGTCAGCCGTTTAGCTACGATCTCACCGAACTGGGTGAGTACTATCTGCAGTACCAGGCATTGATGGATCACTGGCACCAGGTTATGCCTGGGGCTGTATTGGATGTGGACTACGAGATGGTGGTGGCCGATCTAGATACCCAGGTGCGGCGCATACTCGACTATTGTGAATTGCCCTTTGAGGAGTCCTGCCTGCGCTTTCATGAAACTGATCGCGCCGTCAGAACTGCAAGTTCAGAACAGGTTCGGCAACCTATTTATGCCAGTTCAGTCAATCTGTGGAAAAATTACGAGCCCTATATAGAAGAATTAATTGAGGTTTTGGAACCTCTGCTAGAGGAGCGAGATATTTGATCCTGTTGCGATCTAGCTAAGTGAGCTTCCAACCCCTATGGGTAGTTCGGCGAGGCTTGACTTATTGCGAAACTTAGGAGTATGTTAAAATCACTATAAAACTATTAAAAAATTCTGAAGTGAGTTAACTTGATACGGGGAGTGTCAAAAATGAGTCGAAAATCCAATTATCACAAGCTCTCACCACTTGCAGCAGCCGTTGCAACAACCTTGGCTACATCACCGATAGCAACAGCACAGGAAGAAAGCGCCACTCTAGAGGAAATTGTAGTTACATCGCGCAAACGCGCTGAATCCGTGATGGATATTCCTGCGGCAGTGCAGGCTCTGTCAGGCGAAGATCTGGTGGAAATGGGCGCCCGCGGCATGGCTGACTACGCTCGCTTTATGCCTTCAATTAATATTGTTGACTATGGCTCGGGGCGCGCTGACTTCGTATTCCGAGGGGCGACCAGTGATCCTGGTTATGTTACCCAGTCCACCTCCTCTCTCTATATGGATGAAATCTCCCTGACAACTCAGGGTCAGCAACCTGCGATACGCATGGTTGATATTGAGCGAGTGGAAGCTCTGTCTGGACCCCAGGGCACGCTCTACGGTTCTGACTCCCAGGCTGGTACATTGCGAGTCATTACCAATAGACCTGTAATGAATGAAACCAGTTTCACCATCGACGCTAGTGTCCGGGACGGTTCTGAAGGTGAAGGCAGCTATGACGGCTCTATTGTTGCCAATATTCCTTTGATTGAAGATAAAGTAGCCCTGCGAGTTGTGGGTTACAGCGCCAAAGACGGCGGCTTTATTGATAACGTTTACGGCAAGACCATTACCAATGACCTTAAAGCAGATGCGCTCTATGGCCGATCGCCATCGGGCTGGGGAACCTTGGATAATGCCGATGTTGTTGAAGACGATATCAATGACTACAAGGCTACGGGTTGGCGCGCAGCGGTTCGCTGGGACATGAATGAGGACTGGAGTGCTACGGCAACCATGATTCAGCAATCCAGTGAGGCCGGCTCTTACAATGGTTTTGACCCCAATGTCGGCGATCTACAAACCATTCGCTACAGCGAAGAATGGTACGATGTCGACTACGATATCAGCTCGCTGGTGGTAGAGGGTGACCTTGGTTTTGCCCAGGTAGTCGCGGCAGCCTCTTACTACAACAATAACAGCGCATTTGACCAAGATATCACCAATTATCACAAGAGCTATTCCGCCTACTACTGTATTCAGTATTCTGGCGATGCCGCCTACTATGCGCCCTATTACTTTGCCGTAGATAACGGCAACGGCTTTATCTACGCCAATGGTGTCTACTGTAACTCACCCACTGTAGAAGGCGATTATTTTGCTGGATTCTATGAAGAGGAAGGCAGTGACCGCTTTAGCGCCGAGGTTCGTCTCTCTAGCCAGGGCGACACATTTGACTGGTTATTGGGTGCGTTCTTCGAGGAGAGTAACTACTTCTACGAAGAGCACTGGGGCTACCCCACAGGCAATGTCAATGGTCGTGGCACACTGGAAGACAAGCTCTACCAGCAGACCATCAGCCTTGCGTACAACGAATGGCAATATGGCGAGAGCTTCCCTGATGCCTCCGAAAACTGGTATGCCAAGAGTAGCTCAGATGCCGAGCAGATCGCGGTATTTGGTGAAGTGGTATGGCATATGAATGACAGGCTGGATCTCACCGCCGGTCTGCGCTGGTTTGACCGCGAGAATGTCACCACCTATTACGAAGAGCACCCAACAGGAAGACTGGATGATCAGGGTGTGGAGATTCTCAGGGGCGAGGACTCTGAGGTGGTGCCGAAAATATCCATCAGTTACCGACTGGACAGTGACAACCTCGTCTACGCGCTGTGGACTGAAGGCTATAGACCCGGAGGTACCAACCGGCAGCGCGGCAATCCGACTATTGGGCAGCAGTTCTTCCCGGATAAGATGACTAACTACGAGGCGGGCTACAAAGGGACGCTTGCGGATGGCGCAGCAACGCTTAACGTCACTGCTTACCATATGGATTGGTCGGACTATCAGTTTGAATTGATCGACCCCAGTTTCGCCTCCTGTGAGGACGGGTCGGATTCCATCGCGGGTCTCTGTGGTCAACCCTATCAGGTGCTTGTATCCAATGCTGGTGATGCCCATATCACTGGACTGTCCGCCGAACTTAACTGGGCGGTGACCTCCAACTTTACCGTGGGGATGAACGGTGAGTGGCTGGAGGCAGAGACAGATACAGACGTCAATCTGGCGACTATCTTTATTCCCAGCGGCTCACAGTTACCCACCACCCCAGACTTTACCGGTGGTGCCTGGGCAACTTACAGTTGGAACGTTCCTCAGTACAGGGCCGATGCCTATGTGCGACTGCAGTGGTCCTACAGCGGCTCGCGACTGGGCAATTTGGAACCTGTTGAAGGAGGCCCCAATCCGCAGTGGAATGAGCCCTCATACAATATGGGTGACCTCAGCATAGGACTGCGCGGTGACACCTGGGAGGCCTCTGTGTTCATGAATAATATCACCGATGAGCGAGTGCGATACGGTCACTCGAACCAAGGTGGCTTTACTCAGCAGAATATAGACGAAGGCCGCATGCACGTTGAAACTGTCTACACTAATCGACCCAGGGAGTTTGGTGTTCGATTTATCAGGCACTTTGGCGGCTGAATTCTCTAGCCGCACGGCTACAGCAACAGCCAACAAAAAAGGCCGGGAATACCCGGCCTT
>JBMZST010000132.1:0-4969 GCA_049623265.1 Porticoccaceae bacterium | reverse complement strand
TAGCTCTGGTAGCAGGTATGCAGGGTACGGGTGCGGTGGGTCTGACCCCAGTGATATTTATTTTCTTGATTTACTGGATTCATACCATGGGTGAGCTCATGGTGTCTCCGGTGGGTCTGTCTGCGGTGACTAAACTGGCGCCTGCCAAGATTGTCGGCATGACCATGGGTGCCTGGTTCCTGTATTCCGGCCTATCTAACTATTTGGCTGGTGTGATTGCGCGTACTACGGGTGCTGAGACTATTGGTGGCCAGATGACCAATGTGGCTGCCGCGAAGGCGGGCTATGTGGATGTCTATTCCCAGGTGGGCTATATGGCTCTGATTATAGCTCTGGCTATGCTTCTGGTGGCGCCAGTGATTAATAAAATGATGCGCGGAGCTGACTAGAATGCCGTTTGAGGAGAGACATTAATGAAGCTTAGACTCTTAATACTGCTGGCTGTCGGAGCTCTGTTGCTGGGCTGTGGTCAGTCGCCCGATGCAGGGCCAGAGGAGTCTGCTGCTGACTTTGTTGCGCGTATGGAGGTGGAGGGCCGCGAGCTGTCCCGGGAAGCGCGGGCCGCTTACTGGGTGCGCAGTACCTATATTACCGAGGACACAGCAATTCTGGCGGCGGCAGCGGGCGAGAGAGGCCTCGCTTTTGAGAGTGCTATGGTGGCACAGGCTAAGCAGTACCTAGGGACGGATATGGATGCCGAGACCGCCCGCGCTATAGAGTTAATGCTCCGTGGTAGTTCGGCGCCCGCACCAGATGACCCTCAGTTACGGGGCGAGCTTGCAGCGATTCTCACGGATATGGAGGGCCAGTACGGAGCCGGTAAATATTGTAATTCAGAGGGTATCTGTCGCGAGCTGCAAGCGTTAGAGGCGGTGCTGGCGGAGTCGCGAGACTATGACGAACTGCTGGATATCTGGCAGGGCTGGCGTCAGGTATCGGCCCCTTATCGTGCGGGTTACCAGCGCTTTGTCGAGATTGCTAACCTGGGAGCCCAGGATTTTGGCTACAGAAACCTGGCCGAGTTATGGCAGGGTGGCTACGATATGGACAGCAATACCTTTGTTATAGAGTCCCGGCGACTCTGGGATCAGGTCAAGCCACTCTATGATGAGTTGCACTGTCATGTGCGCGCCAAGCTCAGCGAAACCTATGGCGAGGACAGGGTGGCTCTGGATGCGCCCATACCGGCCCATCTGCTGGGAAATATGTGGTCTCAGACCTGGGATAATATCTATGACATTATGGAGCCTTACCCAGGTGTCTCTCCGGTGGACGTCACCGCGGCCATGCAGGATCAGGGCTGGGATGAGATAAAAATGACCAAGACCGCAGAGGGTTTCTTTACCTCTCTGGGCATGCCAGCGCTGCCCGAGAGCTTCTACCGAAATTCCATGTTGAAGAAGCCCAGAGACCGCAATGTGGTTTGTCATGCCAGTGCCTGGGATTTTGATGACGGCAATGACCCCAGGGTCAAGCAGTGCGTCGAGGTCAATGGCGAGCAGTTCGGTACATTGCACCATGAGCTGGGCCATATTTATTACTATCTGCTGTACAAGGATTTACCCTCAGTGTTTAAAGGCGGCGCCCATGATGGTTTTCATGAGGCTATTGGCGATACTATCCAGCTATCTATGACCCCGAGTTATTTGCAGAGCAAGGGGCTTATGGGGGAGATCACCGAGGGCTACGAGGCCACTATCAATAAACAGATGAAGCTGGCCCTGGAAAAAATTGCCTTTCTGCCTTTTGGCAAAATGATCGATGAGTGGCGCTGGCGGGTGTTCAGTGGTGAGATAGCGCCCGAGGACTACAATGCAGGCTGGTGGCAGCTTCGGGAGCAGTATCAGGGTATAGCGGCACCTGTGCCGCGCACTGAGGCGCATTTCGATGCCGGTGCCAAGTACCATGTGCCAGGTAATACTCCGTACACCAGGTATTTTCTGTCATTTATTATGCAGTTCCAGTTCCACAAGGCTCTTTGCGAGGCGGCGGGGCACAGTGGAGCACTCCATGAATGCTCGATTTATAACAATAAAGCCGCCGGCGAAAAGCTCGGCGCTATGATGGCCATGGGGCAGAGTAAACCCTGGCCCGATGCTATGGAGGCGATCACTGGTCAACGCAGTATGGATGGCAGCGCCATTATTGACTACTTTGCGCCGCTCAATGCCTGGCTGCAAACGCAAAACCAGGACCGCTCTTGCGGTTGGACGCTGACTCCAGGGTCATAAAAACCACAGAGGCAGCCTAATGGCTGCCTTTTTTGTATTGGGCGACCTGATTATTTATGGCATTATCACTGTCAATAGATTATCTGCCTGAGTCTGGCGCCATAAAACTGTTCTGACGCCATGGTCGGAATTGGTTTCAATGATGGCCTAACCTTGCTGCAGCTACTATGATAACCCCGCTATGATCTTGGAGTTGAACTTCTGGCGGTATTGAAGTGGGCGGTTAAGCGCCCTTGAGTGATGGTTAATCGGAATAAATAAGGATCAAGTTTATGCCACAAATAATAAAAAAAACTGAAATTGAGCAATATATTGGCCATGTCTGCGAACCCACGGACTGGTTTGAAGTTACGCAGGACCAGGTTAATGAGTTTGCCGAGTGCACCCTGGATCGCCAATTTATCCATGTGGATCCGGAGGCTGCGGCAAAAACTCCCTTCGGTGGTACCATTGCCCACGGCTTCTTAACCCTGTCTATGCTGTCGTACTTCTCCGAGAGTTATAACCTCTTGATTGAGGGCATCTATATGGGTGTCAACAAAGGATTCGACAAGGTGCGCTTTGTAGCTCCTGTGCGTGTCGGTAGTAAGATTCGCTGCCATGCCACGGTGTTGGATATTAGCGAGAAGCGTCCCGGCCAGTACGACTTTAAGGTCGAGGTCTCAGTGGAGATTGAGGGCGGCGATAAGCCGGCACTGGTCGCTGAGTGGCTCAGCGTACAGATGGCCAATTAAATCCCGCAGACAAAATGATAATTGAGGTAACCAATGGGTATTAATTTTGACGGCCAGGTGGCCATAGTGACTGGTGCCGGTAATGGCCTGGGTCGCTCCCATGCCCTGGCACTGGCAGAGCGCGGCGCCAAGGTAGTGGTCAATGATCTGGGTGGTGCCAGAGACGGCACTGGGGCGTCCTCAGATGCGGCCATGGAGGTTGTGAGTCTGATCGAGGCCGCTGGGGGTGAAGCTTTTGCCCATGGCGCCAATGTGGCTAAGTTCGATGAAGTTCAGGATATGGTCAGCCAGGCCATGGATAAATGGGGCCGTGTAGATATTCTGATCAATAATGCCGGGATTTTGCGCGACAAGTCCTTTGCCAAAATGGATCTAGCGGATTTCCAGCTGGTGATGGATGTGCATCTGATGGGCTCGGTCAACTGTACCAAAGCGGTCTGGGACATTATGCGCGAGCAAAACTATGGTCGTATCGTAATGACCACCTCGTCCAGCGGTATGTATGGCAACTTTGGCCAGAGCAACTACGGCGCGGCGAAAATGGCCGTACTTGGCTTTATGAATACTCTAGTGCTTGAGGGCGGCAAAAATAATATTCATGTCAATGCGCTGGCGCCCACGGCAGGCACTCGGATGACCGAGGACCTGATGCCGCCGGAAGTGCTGAGTATGCTAACTGCGGAGTCTGTGACTGCCGGTGCGCTGATACTCTGTGATAAGAAGGCGCCCACTAAGACAATTCTTTGTGCTGGGGCCGGCGGCTACGCCGTGGCCGGTATGTACGAGACCGATGGTATTTTTATGGACAAAGACGAGCAGAACCCAGACGCTATTGTGGCTCAGTGGGACAGTCTCAGTGATATTAAAAATCATCAGCCGCTAGAGTCTGGTGGCAAGCAAACCGAGAAGTTTTTGATGAAGGCCATGGCGGCACTTCAGGGGTGATTTCTCTTTATAATTTAGTTTAAGTTGTGATTATAACATATTAAAAATTAAGGAATTTATTATGAAAGAAGCGGTAATTGTTTCAGCAGCTCGTACCCCTATTGGCCGGGCTTTCCGCGGGGCATTCAACGACCTTGAATCACCCTCAATGAGCTCCCATGCGATTAAGGCAGCGGTTGCACGCGCTGGCGTTGACCCAGCGGAAATTGATGACTGCATCATCGGAGCGGCGATGCAGCAGGGTACTCAGACAATGAATCTAGGTCGCCAGGCGGCTATTGCCTCTGGTCTGCCCGTGTCTGTGTCCGGCATGACAGTCGACCGTCAGTGCTCCTCCGGTTTGATGGCCATTTCTATTGGTGCAAACAATATTACCAATGACGGTTCTCAGGTAATCGTAGCCGGTGGCTGTGAGAGCATCAGCTTGATTCAAAACGACAAGTTTAATGCTCATCGTGTAGCAGATCCTCTGGCGATGAAACATGCTCCGCTGATCCATATGCCTATGCTGGATACCGCTGAGACCGTGGCCAAGCGTTACAATATCTCTCGTGAAGTTCAGGATGAATACTCAGTGATTTCCCAGGCGCGCACAGCGGCAGCCCAGGAAGCCGGTCACTTTGCTGATGAGATTGTGCCTGTAACAGCCACTAAGCTAGTGACTAACCGTGAAACCGGTGAGGTAACCAAAGAAGAGGTGACACTGTCGCTGGATGAAGGCAATCGTCCAGGTACCTCCATTGAGAACCTGCAGGGTCTTAAGTCTGTGCGTGAGGGCGGTTGCATCACCGCTGGTAATGCTTCGCAGCTATCTGATGGTGCCGCAGCTGTTGTGTTAATGGACGGCACGCTGGCCTCTCAGCGCAATCTTGAGCCTCTGGGCGTCTACCGCGGTATGGCCGTTGCCGGCTGTGAGCCCGATGAGATGGGTATTGGCCCGGTTTTCGCTATTCCCAAGTTGTTGCAGCGCCATGGTTTGAAGATGGACGATATTGGTCTGTGGGAGCTCAACGAAGCCTTTGCGGTGCAGGTTCTGTACTGCCGCGATAAGCTGGGTAT
>JBMZST010000131.1:0-5052 GCA_049623265.1 Porticoccaceae bacterium | reverse complement strand
CCATATTTTGCACGCCATTGTAGAAGTACAACAGCAGCACAAAACCCAGCCAGATGAGTGTTCGCAGGCGATCTGCCAGTATTCCGGGGATAAAGATTATCAGTGGCAGCAGGCTGATGATATAGATAATCGCCGGCGCTGACTGCATCCAGAGGTGTATTGCCAGCACTGCCAGTAGCAGCCAAAAACTGACCCGGGTTAATCCTCTGGTGATGGAGAGTTTTTGTTCTATGCTCAAGATGTTGTGCCCTGTGATTGGTTTAATGCGCTGGCCAGCAGAGCAATGCGTTTGCCCTGAGCCTGACTGAGTTGAATTTCTTCCTTACTGAGTTCTTCGGCCTCTACATGAGTTGCGCCGTAGGGGGTGCCGCCGGTTCTGGTGCTGCTTAGCCCGGGCTCAGAGGAGGGTATCCCAGCAATCACCATACCCTGGTGTAACAGTGGCATCATCATGGTCAGCAGTGTTGACTCTTGGCCTCCATGCATACCTGAGGTCGAAGTGAAGACCCCGGCCGGCTTATTGATCATAGAGCCATTCATCCATAGACCGGCTGTGCCATCGATAAAGTATTTTAGCGCTGCCGCCATATTGCCAAACCTAGTCGGGCTGCCAAGTAACAGACCCGAACAGTTGGCCAAATCATCCTCGCTACAGTAGATATCACCGGTGTCGGGAATATCGTTTTCGCTTGCCTCGCATACAGTGGACACCGCCGGCACAGTGCGTAGACGTGCCTCCATGCCTGCGCTTTCAATACCTAGGGCGATTTGATCGGCAAGCATTTTGACATGGCCGTTGCGGCTGTAATACAGCACTAGAATATAGGGGGCCGTTTGTTTAGACATTTACAGAAGCTCCAGTACATTTTCCGGTGGCCGCCCCAGTACAGCGCGGTCGCCGGATACAACAATAGGTCTTTCAATCAGTTTAGGATATTTCACCATGGCTGCTATCAGCTGTTCCTCGGTGATATCGGCGCGACCCAGGTTGTTGTCTTTAAAGTCTTGCTCTGAGCGGCGCACCAGTTCCTCCGCGCCTATGCCGAGCTTGCCGAGCAGAGCGCCAATTGTTTGGGCATCCAATGGGTTTTCAAGATAGAGTTCTATTTCGGGTTCCACGCCATTTGCGCGCAGCAGCTCGAGTGTTTGACGAGACTTAGAGCATCTCGGATTATGAAAAATTGTGGTCATAGCCGATCCTTTTTATGACGACTTAAGTACTAATCTGGTCAATGACTAGATTACTCAAACAGCTATTGTACGGGTAAACCCAATTAAACCGAAACAGGGGCGCACAGACAGATAAACCTTCTGAGCCACATCATCCCTCATCAAAAAATAAGCTATGCTTGCGGGCAAGGCTAATGGAGACCGACCCATGATTAAAAAACTTCTGCTAATCAGTTTATTTCTACTCGGCTGTTCCGCTGATGCGCCCAGCGAATACGCTCTGTTAGATGGCGGCAGCGTCGACCTGAAGGCGCCACAGAAATTGGTGCTGATTAACTACTGGGCCATCTGGTGCGCGCCCTGTCGCAAAGAGATTCCTGAGTTTAACAAGCTGCAGGCAGATCATGCTGACCAGGTTGCTATCTACGCGGTCAATTTTGATGGTTCCGAGGGGGATGTGCTGCGCAGCGAAATGGCCAAGCTGGGTATTGAGTTTCCCAGTCTGGTGGCAGACCCGAGGGCTATTTGGGGGTTGGAGCCGGTACAGGTATTGCCTGAGACCCTAGTGATTAGTCCAGATGGCAAGTTACTGCAGCGTCTAATTGGGCCGCAGACACTGGAAACTCTGGAGGGTCTTCTCTAAATAGACTATGGACCCACAAAAGGGTATAGGTAAACTTGAAAACCGGCGGTAATCTGTTGTGATATTAACAAGGGGACAATAATGAAAGACCTGACAAAGTTTTATATTAATGGCCAGTGGGTAAATCCATTGGCAGCCAATAGTCTGGCGGTAGAAAACCCGGCGACAGAAGAGGCCATCGCCACCATAAGCCTGGGTGCTGCAGCCGATGTAGATGCAGCTGTTGCCGCAGCCAAAGCCGCCTTTCCCAGCTATTCTCAGGTCAGCGTCGAAGAGCGCATTGCGCTGATGGAAAATCTGCTAAAAATCTACATGGATCGCTACGACGAAATGTCCATGGCCATAAGTACCGAGATGGGCGCGCCTATCTCATTTGCCACCGCAGCTCAAGCCGACTGCGGCCGCGGCCATATCAATGCCGCTATTGAAGCGCTCAAAAAATTTGAATTTGAACGTCAGATCGGCGGCACCAGAATTGTCAAAGAGCCCATCGGTGTCTGTGGCTTTATTACGCCTTGGAACTGGCCTATCAACCAGATCAGCTGCAAAGTAGCTCCGGCCCTGGCCACTGGCTGCACCATGGTATTAAAGCCCAGTGAAATTGCTCCTATCTCTGGATACCTGTTTACCGAAATGATGGATCAGGCCGGTTTCCCCGCTGGCGTTTACAATATGGTCAACGGCGACGGCCCCAGTGTGGGTGCGGCAATCTCTAGCCACCCAGATGTAGATATGGTGTCGTTCACCGGTTCAACCAGAGCCGGTATTCTGGTTGCCAAAGCCGCCTCAGAAACTGTCAAGCGCGTTACCCAAGAGCTGGGTGGCAAGTCGCCTAATATTATTTTTGAAGATGCCGATTTGGAAGAGGCCGTGAGTTCCGGCGTCACTAGAATGATGGGCAACACAGGCCAGTCCTGTAATGCTCCCTCACGTATGCTGGTGCATACATCGGTTTACGACAAAGCAGTAGAAATTGCCAAACAGGCCGCGGCTCAGGTCGCAGTGGACGATCCCTTAAAAGAGGGCTGGCACCTAGGGCCACTGTCCAGCCGAGTCCAGTTTGACAAGGTTCAGGGCCTGATTGAAAAAGGTATAGAAGAGGGTGCCGACCTGGTAGCTGGCGGTCCTGGTAAGCCTGAGGGTTTTGAGACCGGTTACTTCGTCAAGCCTACAATCTTTGCCGGTGTGAACAACCAGATGACCATCGCTCAAGAAGAGATTTTCGGCCCAGTACTCACTATGATTCCTTTTGATACTGAAGAGCAGGCCATCGAAATTGCCAATGATACACCCTATGGTCTGGCCGCCTATTTCAGCACCAGCGACAAAGAGCGTGCCAACCGGGTCGCAGGGCAATTGCGCGCTGGCATGATCAGTCTAAATAGCGCATCCCAGGATTACGCCGCGCCCTTTGGTGGCTACAAGCAGTCAGGTAATGGCCGCGAATGGGGTGAGTATGGGTTTGACGATTTCTTAGAGATTAAGGGCATTACCGGCTAAATCAGCTCACTTTGAGTCGCCCTGCGGAGGCGTCTTGTCATCCTGAGCCTAGTGAAGGGTCTCCCAGAGATCTTTCGCTTCGCTCAAGATGACAGATGGTCTCTTACTTAAACATCACTAACACCATCCCGAGCTGACTCCCAAGCATGAATCGCATGCTTGCGTGTCTCACCCCAGCGATAACCGCCAATGGCACCACTCTGCTGCAACACTCTATGGCAGGGAATAAAAAACCCCACCGGGTTAGCCCCAATTGCCGTGCCCACAGCTCTGGAGGCCCTGGGTCGGTCAACCGCAGCTGCCACCTGGGCATAACTGTTGATACAACCCGGCTCAATCTGCAGGAGGGCTCGCCACACGGCAATCTGAAAATTGGTGCCTTTAACAAACAGAGACAGTGGACCATCGACTCCAAATTGGCCGGCAAGAAGGGCTTCAACCCTTTTTGTGGACTCGGTGGATTTTTCTGCCAGCCGAGCTTTGGGCCATTGCTGTTGTAGGTCAGCAATCTGTTGGTCGATACCATCACCCTCAAAAAACGACAGCTTACAGAGTCCTCGGGCAGTGACCCCCAAAAATGCCTTGCCAAAAGGGCTCTCAGTTACCGAATAGGCTATGTCCATACCAGTACCGCCAGACTTAAATTCCCCTGGGCTGGCCGCTTCTAACTGCACAAAATGATCGTGCAGCCGCGAACTACTGCTGAGCCCTACGGAGTCCGAAACAGCTGCGAGAGGCTTGGATTGAGCTAACAGCTGCTTAGCTCGATCTACGGTTAGAATTTGCAAATACTTCTTTGGTGTCACACCAGCCCATCGATTAAACAGGCGCTGAAAATGAAAGGGGCTCAGATGCAAATGCGCAGCAATTTGCTCCAGCGAGGGCTGCTCGCAAGCATGGGTAGTAATAAAGTCTATAGCCTGGGCAATGCGTTGATAGTCGGATTTCATAGTTGCAGTATTGC
This sequence comes from Porticoccaceae bacterium, assembly GCA_049623265.1. Taxonomy (GTDB): domain Bacteria; phylum Pseudomonadota; class Gammaproteobacteria; order Pseudomonadales; family Porticoccaceae; genus HTCC2207. Next base: position 775 of record JBMZST010000131.1, on the reverse strand, counting down.
CGACCTGTGGGTTTTTAGCGACCCGAATCTTGCTCAGTTTTATTGGCGGATAAAACATAGATAAGACCACCAGTGGCAATAATACCCAGCCCAATCAGGGCCTCTGTGGGTTTTGAGATCAGCACATAGGTCAGGGTCCACAGGGTAATGCTGAGATAGATAATTGGGGCAATGGGGTAGGCGGTGGTTTTGTAAGCGCCGGCAATATTGAGCTGCTTGGCGCGCAGCACAAACACCCCCAGCACTGAAAATAGCGTATTGATCGCCAGCACAAAGCTGGAAAAGATAAGTACCGATTCAAAGGTAGCGCTGACAATAAAAAATATCGCCAACATGCCCTGAAACAAAACCGCGTTGACAGGTATGCCCTGTTGGTTGCACTGGGCGAGTTTTGAAAACGCGGTAAAATCCTCGCCAATCATTTGTAGCACTCTGGGTCCAGCCATGGTCATGGCGCTTACCGTGCTGATCAATAATACCGCCAGCACAGCGCCCATTACCTGACCCGCGCCGCCACCCAGTGCTGCCTCAGCGACCACTACTCCGATTTCCAGCTTGCCTTCCATACTGGAGATAGGCGCTGCGCTAAGGAAGGTAAAGTTTAGCAACAGGTAAAGGGCCAACACCACCGCAGTACCCGCGGCCAGCACTATGGGTAGATTGCGCTGAGGGTCGTCCAGTTCGCCGGTGACATAGGTGGCTGCGTTCCAGCCAGTATAGGCGTAGTTTACGTAAATAAGTGCCACGGCAAATGCGCCACTAAAAAGCAGTTTTT
>JBMZST010000130.1:0-5065 GCA_049623265.1 Porticoccaceae bacterium | reverse complement strand
CAGGCACTACACAATGAGCTTAAAGCAGCGGGCACCGGTGTCACAGTCACCGCGCTCTGTCCCGGCTACACAGCGACCAAGATGATGGACAACCCTCAGCAGGGCGCCAAACTGGCGATTCCCGAGAGCATGATGCAATCTGCTGCGGAGGTAGCGGAACAGGGACTCGATGCCTGCCTTAAAGGCAAGCCGACCTGGATTCCAGGGCTTGCAAATCGGTTTACCGCAGCTATCACTCACCTGTTTTCAAAAATGTTACTGGCTCGGATCGCCGGGAGCTTTTACCGTAAAAATTTAAGCCAATTCTCCTCACAATAAAAATAATAAGGAAAACCAGCATGGCTCAGAAAAAACCCAGAAAAGTATTGATCACTGGCGCGAACGGTTTTATCGGTAACCAGCTGATGCAATATTATAAGACCCAGGGCATTGCCACTGTGGGCGTAGACCTGCAGGGCAATGGCGATGATATTATCCAGGGCGATATTGCCCAGCCAGAGACCATCAGTGAGCAGCTTAAAGACTGCGATGTGGTGGTACACACTGCGGCACTGGTATCCAATGCAATGGCAGATGCCGATATGTGGCGGGTGAATGTTCAGGCCACCAGCAATTTGGTAGCCGCCGCCGAGCAATACAAGGTGCGGCGCTTTGTGCAAATTTCATCCATCGTGGCCTATGGCAATTCGGCAGAGGGAGAACTGGATGAAACCCAGCCGGTACATGCTGATGGTGGCAGCTATGTGCTTACCAAGTTAGCCTCTGAGCATGCCGTACTCACAGCCACAGCCAATAGCGCCATGGAGCTGGTGATTATTCGCCCGGGGGATGTCTATGGCCCGGGTAGTCGGCCCTGGATAATCCTGCCCATAGAGGCGATCAAAAAGGGGCAGTTTATGTTGCCAGCTAAGGGAGAAGGTTTCTTTCGCCCCGTCTATATTGACGATCTGATTCGCGGCATCGCCCTGGCTGTATCTACCCAAGAAGCCAGCGGGGAAATTTTTAACCTGTCCTGTGAGGGTTATATCAGTACTAAAGAGTTTTTTAGCCACCACTGTCGCTGGATGAACAAGCGCGGCCCTCTGACGGTATCGACCAGACTGGCCCTACTAGCTGCAGCAGCGGCCACCAAAATTGCCAATCTGACCGGCGGTGTTAACGAGGCCTCAACTGCCACCGTAACCCAGCTCTGTACCAAAAGCTGGTTTAGTATTGCCAAGGCGGAGAAATTACTGGGCTGGAAGCCCGAGATGCCCTTTGAGGAGGGTATGCAGCGCTCCAAAACCTGGGCGCAGGAACAGGGCCTTATTTAATTATCGGGGGTCGCTGCGGTAGGAACCTGCCGTGCGGCCAGTCCACTGTTTAAAGCTGCGATAGAAAGAACGCGCCTCGGCATAGCCCAGTTCGTAAGCAATGCTCTCCAAATTGAGCTGGGTATTTTTCAGATAGTAGAGGGCTAACTCCAGACGCAGCTCATTGAGCACATCACTGTAATGGGTGCCCTCCTCCCCTAGCTTGCGCTGCAAAGTACGACTGCTCATACCCAGCTTCTCTGCGATAACTGTACTCGACGGAGTCTGCTGTTTAAGCATCAATCGCAGTAGACTCTTCACCTGATCGGACACACGATGATGCTGGGTGATCTCTGCCAACAGGCGCGTAGCATGCTCCAGCAACATCTCGAGTAATTTTTCATTGGCCTGGGGCAGTGGCACATCCAATTCTGACTCTTTTATGCGCAAGCCGCTGGCAGGCTGATTAAATAGCACCTCACAGCCAAACACCTCGGCATAGTCAGCCAGCAGAGCGGGATCAGCTGGTGGCTCATGCTCAAACCACACCTGATCATGGGGTGCGAAATTGAGAAAATTCCGCGCATAGGTCACCCAGGAGCCCAGTACATGTTCAACCTCGTGGCGCTTCGCCCTCGGACTACTGAACTTGCAGTGCCAGCTCTGTAGAGCAAAACCATCGGCAATATCTACGCTAGTCACACCCATATCCCCGACCAGTTTTTCATAGATAGGAATCTTGGCCTGGATCATGCGCAGAGTAGAGCAGTTCATGCAGATATAGCCCAGCACTGAATAGGATGAGGGCTCGGTAAACCGCGAGGCATGCAGGCCAAAACACTGATCGCCGCTCTCTTCGATCAGTAATTCAAGCAGCTGCTCCATAGCAACCACAGGTAGATGGTTATTGTTATCCTTCAGAATTTCTGCATCTATACCAACCCGCGCCAGCAGGGGGAAGTAATCTACCCCACAAGCCTGAGCTGACTTTAGATACTGATTTATAGCTGGCACTGAAGCCAGGCTATCTCCGCTGGTCTGCAACATATACCTACAAGTTATCCTATGACTGGCCGAAATAGTGACTACCCTGTCGTGCTGCGACAGTGACCATTGGTGCTGCCACTTTATTATGGTGATTAATGGCTATAGTATGGTTTGACTCTGCAGCATCCGGTATCGCTTAACGGGCGTAACAGTGACAGAGTTTAGTCACCACAGGGCACTTTTTCTATGCCTTTAAACTAAAAAAATAATACCTATCACGGTGAATAATATGCGACTCTGGAACGGCTGGGGAAATGAAGATAGCGACCTAAAAATGGAGCTGAGCAGCGGTCTCAAAATGCTGCTTGGCGCGCTGGTAGGGCCCGGCGTCTCCCTACCCCAGGCCAGCCTGCAACAGGTAGTGGACAAAGTGCCAGCGTCCCGACTCGATGCCCATCCCCTGATCAGCCTGGATCCAGAGACTCGAGTCCGCCATGCCCGAGGCCAGAGCCTGCCGGATTGGCTGGCCATGCGCAGCGGTGAGGTTGACACCTTTCCCGATGGTGTTGCCCTCCCAGAGTCCGGCCAGCAGGTGCGCGAATTACTGCAGTATGCGGCGGACCACAATATCTGTGTTATTCCCTACGGCGGCGGCACCTCAGTGGTGGGGCATATCAACCCTCAAAACGGCGAGCGGCCCGTGTTGACTATCAGCATGGCACAAATGAATAAGCTTTTGCACCTTGATCCAGTCAGTCAGCTGGCCACCTTTGGTGCAGGCACACCGGGACCAGAAATAGAGGCTCAACTCCAGGCCCAGGGCTTTACTCTGGGGCACTACCCCCAGTCCTGGGAGCTATCCACTGTGGGTGGCTGGGTCGCCAGTCGCTCCAGTGGTCAACAGTCATTACATTACGGTCGCATTGAAGCCATGTTTGCCGGCGGCACCATGGAGACCCTTAAGGGCACCATGGAGATACCCACCATTCCCGCCTCGTCCGCCGGACCAGATATTCGTGAAATGGTACTGGGTTCTGAGGGTCGCATGGGTATCATTACTGAGGTTGTGGTACGTGTGACACCAGTACCAGAAGCCGAGCAATTTCAGGTGGTTTTTTTCCCCTCTTGGGACTCCGGTCTGAATGCGGCCCGCGCTCTGGTGCAGCAGCATGTAGCTCTATCTATGGTGCGCCTGAGCAATCCATTGGAAACCACCAGCCTGTTGCATATGGGAGCTGGCGAGGATACCGCTGGCGTGGCCGCTCTGGAGGCAGCCCTGGCGGAAAAAGGCATAGGCTCCGGCAAGGTAATGATGACCTTTGGGGTGACCGGCAGCAGCAAACAGTGCGCCCATACTCTGGAAACTGCCATTGAAACCTGCACTGCCCACAATGGCCTGGCCGACCAATCAGGATTGGGCGATAACTGGGCCCATGGCCGCTTCCGCGCGCCCTATCTCCGCGACCCTCTGGGCACAGCGGGTTACGCTGTCGACACCATGGAAACCGCTGTCGACTGGTCATCAGTGTCAGGCTCCGTAGATAAAATTGAACAGGCTATTCGCACTGGTCTCGCGGATGAGGGCGAACAGGTACATGCCTATACCCACCTCAGCCATGTTTATGGTCAGGGCTCAAGTATCTATACCACCTATGTTTACCGCTTTGGTGATAGCTATAAGCAAGCGCTGCAGCGCTGGCATAAACTTAAAGCAGCAGGCGCCGAGCAGATTGTTGCCTGTGGTGGCACCATCAGTCATCAGCACGGCGTAGGGGCAGATCACCGCAACTATTTACCGGCCGAGAAAGGTGAACTGGGTATTGCCGCCATTAACAGCCTCTGCGAACTGTTTGACCCCAGAGGTCAGATGAATCCGGGTAAGCTTTTGCCCGATACAGAGTAACCACGGCTAGGTTGAGCACCTGTACTATGAATCAGAATTCCTCTCGTGAATCACTGCTAACCGCTATGCGCCAGGGCCGTTCGCTCGACTGGGATATCATTATTGTCGGCGGCGGAATTACCGGAGCCGGTGTGCTGCGCGAAGCTGTGCGTCGCGGCTACAGGGCACTGCTGCTTGAGCAGCAGGACTTCTCCTGGGGAACCTCAAGCCGCAGCTCAAAAATGGTTCACGGTGGTCTGCGCTATCTTGCGGCTGGTGATATAGGCCTGACCAAGGATTCTCTGCAAGAGCGGGAGCGTCTGTTAAAAGAAGCCCCTGGGCTGGTGGATCGCATTGCCTTTTATTTTGCTCTGGGCAAAGGCAACTTCCCCGGTCGTTTTGCTATGAGCGTTATTCTGACGATCTATGACTTCCTGGCGCGGATTCGCGATCATCGCTACTGTAGTAACAGGGCACTGGCGCAACATTTCCCCGGTGTGGAGACCAAAAATTTAAAGGGCGCCTGCTACTACACAGATGCTATGGTCGATGACTCCAGGCTGGTACTTCGAGTGCTACAAGAGAGTCTGGCTGAGGGCGGCAAGGCACTCAACTACTGCAAGGTCAGCCAGTTGCTGCTGACTGATAATCAGGTCAGCGGCCTGGTCGTAGAAGATCGGGAGCATGGAGATAGTATTCAGCTCAATGCGCCCGTGGTTATCAGTGCTACCGGGGCCTGGGCTGATCATTTGCGCAATCAACTTAATCCAGAAAAACGCGTGCGACCGCTGCGCGGCAGCCATCTGATTATCCCGAAAAGTCTCTGTCCTGTAACGGATGTGCTGACCTCGCTGCACCCCCAGGATAAACGTGGCGTCTATGTCTACCCCTGGGAGGGCACCAC
>JBMZST010000129.1:0-5094 GCA_049623265.1 Porticoccaceae bacterium | reverse complement strand
TTGTCTGAGGTTAGGTCAGGGTGATGCCGTTGAAACTGCGGGGCCGCTATCAGCTCCTTCAACCTGATTTAAGACTAGACCATAAAGCGGCGAATAAAACTGATTATTACCCAGGAAGTTATTTTTGCTGATTGAGCTCAGCGAAGTATTTCTGTGCCGCCTGATTGACTTTAGGCGCCAGATACAGGGCACTGATCATGGTGGGAATGGCCATGGTGGCGTAGCTGGCTAAAATTAGGCCATTGACTATATTCATGCTGACCACTGCGCCAGCCAGCAGCAGTATTAGATAAATAGGTGTATACCAGTACTGGCGTTTGGCCCCCAGCAGAAATCCCATGCATTTGACCCCGTAAAACCACATGGTAACCATGGTGCTAAAGCTAAGCAGACCCACCATCAGCAGTAACAGGTACATACCTACAACAGGAAATACCTGCTCTATGGCGCGGGCAGTGAGAGTGACACCCTCAATACCTGCCTCTGTCTGCCAAACTCCGGTGAGCAAAATCATTAATGCGGTGCAGGTACACACCAGCAAGGTGTCTACCACGGGCCCCACCATGGCAACAATGCCCTCGCGGATGGGCTCGGCGGTTTTGGCGGCACCATGGGCCATAGATTCTGTGCCAATGCCCGCCTCATTGGAAAAGGCACCGCGTCGCACACCAATCAGTATCACCGCGCCTATAGAGCCACCCGCAGCAGCCTGGCCGGTAAAGGCATCGGTAACAATTAACCAGAGCGTGGCGGGAATCTCTGCGGCATAGTGGTACATCACTGTCAGTGTCATAAACAGATACAGCAGCACCATCGAGGGCACCAGTCGCACAGTCAGCTTGCCAATGCGTTCGATACGCCCAATTACCACCACAGCAACCAGCAGAGCAATCACAGAACTGGCCAGCAAATCAAAGGTAAAATGCTGCTCGCTGGTGGCCCAGCCGACTGGTATGGCCACTACATCACGCAGCAACTGAATAAACTGGTTGGCCTGGAAAATCGGCAGCGCACCAATCAGACAGGCGGCGGCAAACAGTGCCGCCAGCGGATACCAGCGCTTGCCCATACCCTCCATAATTACGTACATGGGACCGCCATGCAGAGTGCCATCGGAGCCCTCAGAGCGGTACATCACCGCCAGAGAAGCGGTATAGAACTTTGTCGCCACACCTACTATGGCTGTTACCCACATCCAGAACACAGCGCCGGGGCCACCAATACTGATGGCAATGGCCACGCCAGCTATATTGCCCAGACCAATGGTGCCAGACAGCGCAGTAGACAGCGCCTGGGCATGGGGGATGCGCCCGGGATCATTGGGGTCGCTGAGTTTGCCGCTCAGCAGGGCAATGGCATGACCAAAATAGCGATAGGGACGAAAACGCGAGTAGACCATAAAGAACAGCCCACCACCGACTAACAGCACCACCAGAGGTGTGCTCCACATCATATCGGCCCAGGCGTTAAAAAAGTCCTCGAGTTGCTTTAGGGTCATAGCGTTGTTCTTATTATTGTGTGAGGGATGACTGAACTATGGCTGTGGCTAGGCGATAGGCTTAACGTATAGCACCAGATTGTGACCCACTAGCTCGTAGCCTTTCTTGTTGGCTATTTTTTCCTGAAGCTGTTCAATCTCTTCGTCGTGAAACTCGATCACTTGGCCGGTATCGGTACAGACCATATGATCATGGTGCTCACCGCGGTCCAGCTCATAGACTGCCGGGCCATTATCAAAGTTGTGACGCTCAATTAGCCCAGCAGCCTCAAACTGAGTGAGCACACGATACACTGTGGCGATGCCAACATCTTCGTCGGCATCGCGCAATGACTGGTAAATATCTTCTGCTGTCATATGGCGATCAGGGCAGTTCTCAAGTATTTGCAAAATCTTGACCCTGGGCAATGTCACCTTAAGACCGGCTTTTTTCAGTTCCTGATCTTCAGTGGTCATGCTTTACCTCTTCTCTATATTGTCGACGTCCGGTATTATCCCCGTTCGCGCAACCAACTGGAAGCCCACTCATGCGATTAGCCTCTATCTGTTTAATATTATTCTCACTTCTCTCTACCGGGTGCGGCTGGTTAAAGTTTCCAGGGGTCCATAAAGTCGATATTCAGCAGGGCAATATAGTTGATCAAGGGATGATTGATAAGCTGCGGCCCGGCATGACTAAATCGCAGGTGCAGTTTGTGCTGGGCACTCCGCTAGTGGTGGATACCTTTAACAACCGCCGCTGGGACTACTTCTACAGCCGCGTGTCGTCTCTGGGGGTAAAGACTCAGGAGCGAGTGACGATTTATTTTGATGCCGAGGGCAATCTTGAGCGTATGACCGGCGACTATTTACCCAGCTCGGCCATTGCCGAAGAACGCTAATCTGACTTTGCAGCGGCCTTTGCCGCTGCCTCTGCGGCCCGGCGACGGCGAACCTCTTTTGGGTCGGCAATCAGTGGTCTATAGATTTCTACCCTATCCATTGGCTGGAGCTGATAAACGGCAGGCTCATCCAAGCCTTTTGTACCCAAAACCTGAGAAAATACCCCCATTTTGTCGCTATCTGCGTCTATTTCCGGGAAAATATCCAAAACTCCAGATTGCTTAACTGCCTCTAGGGCTGTGGTGCCCTGGGGGACCGACAGCTGTTTTAAAACCTGCTTATCGGGCCGGGCAAATGCCACCTCAACGGTAATCATAGTCTCAGCGCTCATACGCCATCTCCCTTTAACAGTAGATCGGCCCGCTGACAAAGCGAGTCGACCAGATTATTGGCCACAGAGGCAAACAGCTTGGATGAGGCCAAGCCCAGGCCTCTGTTATTGAATTCGAATTCCAGATCCAGAGAGACCTTGCACGCCTGCTCAGTCAACGGCTTAAACTCCCACAGCCCTCTGAAGGTTTTAAATGGCCCATCTTCCAGAGTCATCTCAATGGTCTCCGGCGCCCGCAGTGTATTGCGAGTCATAAAGCTGACGGTTACACCGGCTTTTTTGAGATCCAGACGCGCCAGCATACTGCTGTCGGTATGCTCAAAAATTTCTACACCAGTGCAGCCATCCATAAACTGAGGGTAGCTGCCGACATCGTTGACCAGGCTGTACATCTGGGCCGCCGAATGCATAACCAGCGCCGAGCGCTTAACCGTTGCCACAGACTAACCTAACTGAAAAACTTGTCGTAGATGCCCATCAAAAATACTGCCCCTATGGCGATAGGCGCAATATATCGCAAGGTCAACTGCCAGAGCTTCATTATCTCTGGCGAAGTGCCAGACATCTCGGCCTCGACCAGCTCTCTCTTCATTGCATAGCCGACAAACAGGGCAATCAGCAAACCAGAGATAGGCAGCATAATATTGGCGGTCAGAAAGTCCATAAAGTCGAAGAAGGTAAACCCGGCCAGCTTGTACTCGGACCAGAGATTAAAGGACAACACTGAGCCCAGACCCAGTATCCAGGCCAAACCAGCCAGTAACAGGTTGGCGCGCACGCGACCCAGGTTTTTGGTTTCAATCAACCAGGCCACACAGGGTTCGAGCAGAGAAATAGCGGAACTCCATGCAGCTATGGATACCAGAACAAAGAAGATAGCGCCGATTAACAGGCCACCGGGCATACTGCCAAAGGCCACTGGCAAGCTGATAAACATCAGTCCGGGCCCAGCGCTGGGCTCAATACCCTGAGTGGCAAACACAATCGAAAAGATGATCAAGCCGGAAATAATCGCCACTGAGCTATCGAAGAAGGCCACAATCAAAATGGTCTTTCCTATATTAGCCTTCTGGGGCATATAGGCACCGTAGGCCATAATGGCACCCATACCAATACTCAGGGTAAAAAAGGCCTGCCCCATGGCTTCAAGTACACCGCGCCAGCTCAACGCATCGATATTAAAATTAAACAGAAAGCCCCAGGCTGCAGCGAAGTTGCCTTTAAAATAGGCGAAGCCAAGCAGCACCAGCATCATTACAAACAACAGCGGCATCAAAATCTCCACAGCGACACCCAGCCCCTTTTTAACGCCGCCCACTACCACACCGACACAGAGCAACATAAATATCGACTGCCACATAATCAGGCGACTGGGATCTGCCAGCAGGTTGCCGAACACTGCCGCCGCCGCTTCACCATTGACGCCGCGCAACTCGCCAGAGGCCACCTCAAAAATATAGTCTAGGGCCCAACCGGCAATCACCGCATAAAAGCTGAGAATAAACATACCCGCAGCCACCCCCAACCAGCCCACATGCCGCCACAGGGGGTTGGCACCGCTCTGTTCAACACCGTCGCGCATAGAATTGATTGGGCTCTTACCACCACTTCGACCAATCAGCACCTCGGCCATCATCACAGGCACACCAATCAGCAGAATACAGCCCAGGTAGACCAGCACAAAGGCCCCACCACCGTTGCTGCCGGCGACATAGGGAAACTTCCACATATTGCCCAATCCAACAGCAGAGCCGGTCGCGGCCATAATAAATGTCCAACGACTTGCCCAGGTACCGTGCATGCCTTTTTGTTGTAGCGCCATAATACTGCTCCATTAAGTCTGAGTGAGATTGTAACCCACAACCGCTCGCTAGCGAATAACCGATCTAATTCTGGTAAAGGGCATGAATACTTTAGGACAATTTCTGTACCCCACGTATAATCGCGCCATGAGCAAAGGTAAGAAAAAACCAAAGCAGCAGTCCGGCACCATTGCCCTTAATCGCAAGGTCAAGCACGACTACTTTATTGAAGAAAAATTTGAAGCGGGCATATCGCTAATGGGGTGGGAAGTGAAGAGCCTCAGAGAGAGCCGGGTCAATCTGACGGATACCTATGTGTTTCTCAAGAACGGCGAGGCCTTTCTTATAGGCACTAATATTACACCCCTGCCCTCGGCCTCAACCCATTATGTGACCGAGCCAACACGCACCAGAAAACTGTTGCTCCACCACCGCGAGCTCAAAAAGCTTGAGGACGGTGTCAATCAGAAGGGCCACACCTGTGTGTGCACCGCACTCTACTGGAAGGGCCATCTGATAAAATGTGAAATAGCGCTGGCAAAGGGCAAGGCGGCCTATGACAAGCGCAACGATGATAAAGA
>JBMZST010000128.1:0-5108 GCA_049623265.1 Porticoccaceae bacterium | reverse complement strand
TAGTGTCGTTAATTCGCAACCATGTCAGCGACGCCGTGCGCCTGCCCGCCTTTGTGATTATTATCGCCGCCTTTGTCACCTGCGCCGAACTGCTGATGAAGGCCTACACCTATGAGCTCTATCAAATACTGGGCATCTTTATACCGCTGATTGTTACCAACTGTGCCATCCTTGGCCGTGCCGAGGCGTTCGCCAGTAAGCAAACTGTGGGCATAGCCGCGTTCGATGGCTTGATGATGGGCCTCGGCTTCTTGGCCGTGCTGGTGGTACTGGGTGCTCTGCGTGAGCTTCTGGGCCAAGGCACAGTATTTGCCGATATGCACCTGCTATTTGGTCCAGATGCTGCCAGCTGGGTCATGCGCCCCTTCGGTGACAGCTACAGCTTCTTGGTAGTTATTTTGCCGCCCGGAGCATTTCTGGTAACCGGCTTTTTAATCGCGATCAAAAATGCCATAGACAATGCTAATAAGCGACGCGCCGATGCACAGAAAGCAGCGCCGATTAAAGGAGCTAAACGTATCCGCACCACGGGGCATATCAGTTAGCAATTAATCTAGTATTGCACTGTCATATAAAACAACAGCTGAGGGAATGGTCAAAAGGAATTAGCGATTATGTACAGGTCCGGCGCTCAGTTAGTGCGCTACGCACTAGAACAACTTAATACCGAGCATACCTTTGGGGTACTAGGCGATCCCAACCGCGCAATCTACCAAGAACTGCAACAGTCCAACATCAATACCCACCTGGTTAATCAAGAACTAAGCGCCGCCTTTATGGCCGACGCTGTTAGTCGCACCGCCCAGGGTGAAGCTGTGGGTACCCTATTGATTACCGCAGATGCCATTATCAACCAGGGCATAGCCGAAGCCTTTATCACCGGAGTGCCCCTGCTGATTATTGCCGGCGCTGCCCAGAGCCATCATCAGGACCAGAAGCAGGTGCTAGATCAACAGCAACTACTGCGACCCCTGACCAAAGCCTGCTTTAAAATCAACCGCCTGCAAGACATAGTCAGCAGCCTGTTTGAAGCACATCAGATAGCCACTAGCGGCAAACCAGGCCCGGTGTATCTGGAGATTTCTATGGGACTGCAACTACAGGGCCAAGAGCTAGAGGAGCCCCTGCCCCTGCATCTGTGTGCCGCCAATCAGCCCGAGTTAGATTTGCAGCAGATCGATGCCGCAGCCCAAGCCCTGCTAAAGGCGGAAAACCCTGTTCTATTTGCTGGCTGGGGCGCAGTCTCTGCCCAAGCAGAGTTAATCGCCTTGGCCGACACAGTAGCCATGCCCGTCTGTACCAGCTTATCAGGCATCAGCGCCTTTCCCGCCGAGCATAGTCTGCATGCTGGCCTGGCCGCCAACCCGAGCGCCCAGCGCGTACTCAAAGACTGTGACCAACTGCTGGCTATTGGCATAGATAACACCGACCTGGACAGCGCAGAACTGCCCGACAACCTGATCCAGCTGACGCCAGAGGCCATACCCGCTCTTCTCTACCAGCTGAATGAAATACAGGGCAACGGCAAACTATTTGAAGCCAGGGCAAAAACCCTGAGCAAAACCATCGCCAAATACAAAGCACAACTGCGAGACGACTGGCTGGATCACAACAGCAAAGGTCGAGTAAACCCGGGGATATTTTTTGATGCGCTGAGTACAGCGCTAGAGAACCAAAACCTACATAAAGACGCCATTATAGTGACAGGCCACGGCACCCACAGAGCTCTGGCCGCAGAATTACTGGCCATTAACCACCCCCGGGGGTTTATCTGCCCCAGCAGCTTTAATGCCATGGGCTACTGCGTACCCGCGGTCAATGCCATAAAACTGGCCAACCCCGACAAACAGGTGGTCGGCATAGTGGGCGATGGCGCCATGATAATTAGTGGCATGGAAGCTCTGACCGCCGTGCGCCAAAAACTGGGCACCCTCTACTGCCTATTTAACAATAGCCAGCGCAACGCCAATAAAAACCCCGGCCATATGAACTGGGGTGCCTTTGCAGACGCACTGGAGTGCGGCTACTTCCCTATCACCAACAATCAGGGCATAGACACCATACTGCGCCGCGCACTGGAAACCACAGCTCAGGGCCAGCCTGTGATATTAGAGATCAGTATCGACTACAGCCGCAAAAGCTACTACACAAAGTATCAAGACAAGGTTCAGCAGTCCCGACTGCCCGGCAGGGATAGGCTGGGGGATGTGAAGCGGGCGATTGTGCGAAAGATAATGGGCGCAAAGGCCGATTAGTCAGAATCCAAATCTTTGGCAAACAGCATATCCATATTGCGGAACGCCTTAAATTCCAGATGATTATTACTGGGGTCTTTTACAAATAATGTTGCCTGCTCGCCAGCCTGACCCTCAAAGCGGATATAGGGCTCGATTACAAACTCGATATTATTGGCCTTCATGATCTCAACTGTTTGCTCATAGTGCTGCCATTTCATAATCACACCAAAGTGCGAGGCTGGCACCGCATGGCCGTCTACCGCATTGGTGACAGCCGAGGGGTGATCTTCCGGCGCCACCAAATGTGCCACCAATTGATGACCAAAGAAGTCAAAGTCGATCCAGCGGTCAGACTCTCGGCCTGTGGGACAGCCAAGAATATCAGAGTAAAAAGCACGAGCTGCTTCCAGGTCGGTGACCGGAAAGGCTAGATGGAAACGGGGAATATCAGAATTCGGCATGGGGTCAGTATATTTCAAACCGCTGGCTAAAAGTATTTTTGTCTTTGGTGGGATCTTTCGCTGCGTTCAAAATGACAAGGACTGGAGCTATGGGTGGTCGAGAAGCAGTGCTCAGAGTGGGGGATTGGCTGCGGATAATACAGAGGCGGCAGTGATACAACCTGCCATCAGGGTGGAGAGAAACCGTTTTCTGCAGCAAGGGTGGACTTGGATCAGAATGCCTTCGCCACGCCAAGCGATAGTGCGGTTAGAGAGTGGCCCTGTTTATCGGTGTAGCGCACCAGTTCCAGACTGGCATGCACATGTGGCCATAGTGCCCAGTCCGCACCCAGGCCATAGGAGAGATCATCAACTTTGTCATTAGTTGTGACACCCAGAGTAGTTTGTTCAAAGCCTACCTGGGTATAGCCCACCAGCAGGTAAGGATAAAACCTATCTCCCGTCGGTGTCCCCAGCCTGATATAGGCGCCGTAAAACTCCTGCACCTCAAATTCAGTATCCTGTGCAAACAGCGGGTCGACCAGGCTGTCGTTGCCGAGTCCGTAGCCCAGGCGAAACTCCGCCGACAGGTACGGGCTGTACTGCTTGCCCATGCGGCCATAGATAGCACCCACCTGAGCATCGTCAAAGCCCTCTTGGGTGAGTTCGAGAGCAGCCAGATTAATGCCAATATAGGCATCTGGTGCATAGTAATAGTGGGTGTAATGGTCGACAGCTAAAGCTTGGCTGGGAGAAAATGCAGACACAACCGAAAATACAGACGCGACAAACGAAAAGACAGCAGTCCATTGTTTACACATGATATTTTCCCTAATTGTAAAGAGGTGTTCCTCACACCTCCTGGCTACACCACCTGACAGCGTGGTGACTGATTAAGTACCTCCCGAACTTCTTGCTTGTCGATGCAATCGCGACTTACTGATTTAACTGAAGTGGTGCGACAAATAGATGTAACCACCTCAAAAACCCCGTTTTGAACCAGATGGAGTAGACGTAAGTCGCCGTCTTCCATATGGTCCAATACCTCGTTATAGATATCAAAATAGAGCGAGTCACATTCCCGGTAACCCTTCTCACTCATATCTAGGCTATTTTCCAACCCGATCTGGCAACCGCTAGGCCAAAGGCTCATCACCATGTCAAAACATTTTTCGAATTGATCTTCCCGAATAATATTCACCACAGTGCTAGCCTCCAAATCCATTTGGTTGTGGGAAAATTTGGTTAGATAAATATATAGACTATAAATTTGAGACTGTGGTGACTGTTTCAAAAGGTATTGATGAACGGTCATACTAACGTGGCGCCTTCATCCTTATCGGAAAGCAGATGAGTGGATTACCAGGGCAAGTTATCTAAGTCGACATTACCGCCGGTCAAGATAATGGCTACGCGCTTTCCCTGAAACTGTTCGGACTGATCCATTATTGCAGCCAGGGGGACGGCGCAAGAGGGCTCAATAATCACTTTAAGTCTGGTCCAGATAAGGCGCATGGCTTCAATTATGCGCTCTTCAGAGCAGAGCAATATATCGTCTACGGTATTGGTGATGGCGGCAAAGGGGCGCACTCCCACTGTGGCGCGCAGGCCGTCGGCTATGGTGTTGGGGCTGTACTCGGGCAGGCGCTGGCCTGAGGTAAAACCCAGCCAGGCGTCTTTGGCCTGTTCTGGTTCGGCAGCGATGACGCTGGCATTGCTGTTAGCTTTCACCCAAATGCCGGTGCCGCCAATCAGACCGCCACCGCCCACGGGGGCCATTACGATATCCAGGGGTTTGTCTATCTGTTCCAGAAGCTCTAATGCCGCTGTACCCTGCCCGGCAATAATAACGTCGGCGTCGTAGGGGTGTATCAGGGTACGCCCCTGCTCTTCGATTAGTCGGGCCACTGTGCCTTCGCGGGCAGCCATGGTTGGCTCACACAGTTGTATCTGGGCGCCATAGGCGGCTACGGCGTCTTTTTTAACCTGGGGGGCATTCTCTGGCATTACCACGGTGCAGGGTGCACCTTTGAGGCTGGCGGCCCAAGCCAGGGCGGCACCATGGTTGCCCGAGGAATGGGTGATAACGCCTTGTGCCAGACTGGCATTGTCCATGGAAAATACCGCATTGCAGGCGCCGCGAGCTTTAAAGGCGCCGATTTTTTGCAGGTTTTCCGCTTTGAAATGGAGCTCGCAGCCCAGCATGCGATTGAGTAGCTGGCTCTGTAGTATGGGCGTACGGTGGATATAGGGCGCTATACGCCCATGGGCCTGTTGGATGTCTTTGGCGGTCACTTTCATGCTGCCAGTGTAGTCTAAAGATAGCCCTGCTGGCGACTGTTGCAAACTGGCACATGGCCGGGGCGCAGCCACAAAAAAGCCGCCCCAATGGGGCGGCTATTGAACTGGACTGAGGCGCCGCTTATTTTAA
>JBMZST010000127.1:0-5141 GCA_049623265.1 Porticoccaceae bacterium | reverse complement strand
CTTTGGTGCCGGCCTCTGTTACCTGTTGCACATTAAACGTCACCACGGAAACCAGGTGACCGGCCATAGAGCGATCAAAAAAGCCAAACGGTAGCTTGAGGTATTTATCCAGCAGATCAACGCGCAGCGCGTGGACCAGATAATTGGCCACATAGGCCAGGCCATAGCTGCCAATCAAATAGCCTAGCCCGCGAATCAGGCTGACCAGGATCAAAAACACAGGAATCACCATCCAGCCGCGGTCGGCCAGGGTTTCCCCAAACAAAAGATCTGCAAAAAAAGCGGTCATACCGGTGGAGGGTAGACTGGCGTCGCCACCGCCAGAGCCCGTGATCCTGCCCACAGTATCTGTGATATAACCCAGAAGATCGACAAACGCCACCTCTGCTGCAGAGTGCAGCACCAAGCCACCAATACTAACGACAAAAGCTAACCAGTAGCGCCGGACATAGCCAAGAAGTCTGACGTAGGTTTTAACGCCACTGGTTGGTGAATCTTGGGTCATAGAACATTGCTCTCAGAATTTCTAGGTTGCTATAGGTCAGTGACTGTAAGGCGCTGTAAGCCCATTATTTCGCAGCCAATAATGTAACACAGCCGCCAGTGTTTTAATCCTTATCTACAGGGCGGAATCCTAGCATAATCCCACTGGGATCAACACTTGCGGGACGCCACCAAAACCGAGGCCCATGCAGCCTGGCGGCCTCAACAGACAGAGCACCGGACTTGGACCAGACAAATCTCAGTGCGCCCTGATGCCCGGTATTCCACAGTAGGCTTCCCAGCTCGGCATAACGCTGCTGTACCTCGGCATGAGGATGTCCAAAATGATGCCGATAGCCTGCGGAAAACACCACATGTCTGGGTGCAAGCAAGGCGGCAAAAGCTGCCGTCGAGGACGTTTTACTGCCGTGATGAGGCGCTAGCAGAATATCGACCTTCGCGAGCCGCCCTGCCCGTTGCAATTCTCCCTCGACCTGCCGCTCGATATCCCCAGGCAATAAAATCGACTGATCCCGCCAGGTTATCAGCAAAACACAGGAATAATTATTGCCCCCAACAAACGCAGGGAGCGATTTAGTGCTATCTGGCGCCAGTACCTGAAAATGGACCTGTTCGCCATCACTGTCTAAATCATCCAGCGGCCAGCTCCAGTGTTGACCAGCGGTGCATATCTCACTATTGGCAGGTAACTGGCTACCCTGCACTATCTTAGGAAGTCCAGGACCATGCATAAGTGTCCCTACCTGCATAGCGCTCAGGAGCCCAGGCAGACCCCCGGCATGGTCCAAGTCCTCATGACTGATGATGAGCTGATCAATTTGCTGGCGCCCCCGGCTCCGCAGATAGGGCGCTATAATTCCTGCCCCCGCATTAAACGCCTCACCATAGGCAGGCCCAGCGTCATAGACCAGCACCTTATCCGAAGTTTCCAATACCACAGCTAAACCCTGCCCTACATCAAGCACCGTTAGACGCAAAATAGAATCTTCTCTGGGCGCCAGTAAATAGGCCATGAGAGGCAAACAACCCAACAGCCGCACAGCCAAGCCCGAGGGCAATAGCCAACATAGAGCTGCCACCAAGGCACAGCTAGCCAGCGGCCAACTCAGGGCCACAGGTAGAGCAACTAGACCCAGTGGCGCTGGAATCAGGTCCAGCAAGTACCAGAGCCCGTTAATGGAGTAATCCGCCCATCGCCAGAGCATCTCAGCGACCTGAGAGGAAAATAAGAGACCCAAGCACCCCAGCAGAGCCAGGGGTACCGTCACCAGAGAAACCCAGGGAACTGCCAGCAGGTTTACCAGGGGCCCAAGGTAAGAGGCAGCACCCACCAACACTAGGCTGGGCACCAATAGTCCCGCAGTCAGTGCCAATTGAGCGCCTACCAAGGGAAAGAGGCTAAACCCTGTTTGAGTCGATTGCCAGGGGTAAAACCAGGCCAGCAAAATAGCCACCGCCATAAACGATAACCAAAATCCACTGCTCAGTATCGCCAGGGGCTGACTGACAGCTATTAACAAAAGCCCCCACACCAGGCAGGTAAGAGGTCTTATCTTGCGCAGGCTAAGTTTAGCCAACATCACAACGGCTACGGCGATTAACGCCCTCTGGGCTGGCAGAGAAAACCCCGCCAGCAGACTGTAACTAGCGGCGGCCAGTAGTCCTGCCAATGGCGGTAGCCAGATAAAGCCAGTGAGCCTATTAATCGGAGCGTTGTACAGCCGATTACAGAGTTGTATTAGCGATAACACCAAACGCCCAAGTATAAAACCAAATCCAGCGACCAAACCCACATGCAGGCCGGAAACAATCATTAGATGGACAATACCAAGCCGCGTCAGATCAGCCCAAAGGTCAGCTACACCACGCCTGTCACCCAGAGTGAGGGCTGCTAGCACTGCTGCACCATGAGATGATAACTCGACCCCCTCTATGGCCTGAGCAATACCATTTCGCCAGCGGCTGAGCTGGCCATGCAGCAGGCCCCAGGGGTTGACCTCAGGCGATTCAAGCGGCTTATTGAATTCCGACTCCACCACATAGCCTGTTGCGGAGACCCCAGTCTGTATTAGCCAGCGCTGGTAGTCGAAGCCACCGGGATTGAGAAAACCTCTTGGGCGCCGCAGACGAACCTGCAACTGCCACTGATCGCCCGGCCTAAACAGCTGATCAGTAGTTTGCTGGCTGTAACTACTGAGCTGTAGCAAGTTGAGACTTACCGGCCTTTGGTAATCGGCTGCGATTTTTATGTTGTCGAAATTTGCGCTGCGGGCTTTTTCCTCCCTAACGGCTTTACCCTGACTAAAGGCACTGTCTACACGAAAGTGAAATTTGCTGCGTCGGTCATTGCTGTCGACCAGTCCAACAATGGTGCCGGTGACCAGTAGATTCTCACGATCCAGGGCCTGGGGAAGCTGATGTGACAGGGTCTGATAAGCCGCTACCAGCCCCCAGCCAGCACCCCAAAAATAAACGACAATCAGCCCCGACGCAGCAATTACCTTGTGGCCCCTGCCTAACATCCGAAGTAATACCGAGATTAGAGTACTCAGTAATAGGCCCACCACATAGAGCCACAGTTGCGGTAGCTGTGGCCACCAGGCAACGGAAAAGACGCCCAGGCTAAATGTGAAAAGATATCTCATACCCTACCCCTGCTTGCAGATCGTCTCCAGACTGGTACAGTCCTGTGTAAGCGAGTTAGCCACAGTGTAGGAAAAGCTATTTTTTCATCGACAACGGCATCCACAAATAATGAAAAATCTGCTGATTATTTATCACAGTCAATCGGGCAATACCGAGCAACTGGCCAGGGAAGTACTGGCAGGTTGCCAGCAAGAGCAGGCTGTAGAGAGTAGATTAGTGGGCGCCTTTGACGCGAACTTAGACCAACTGCGCTGGGCCGATGGCCTACTATTTGGCACGCCAGAAAACTTTGGCACCATGAGCGGCGCTCTCAAGGACTTTTTTGATCGCACCTACTACCCGGCGCAGCCCTTTGGCTTGAATCTACCCTACGGCATTTTTATTAGCGCCGACAACGACGGCACAGGCGCGATTAGAGATATACAACGCATAGCCAAGGGCTACCCCCTACGCCTGGTAGCTGAGCCGCTAATTGCCAATGGCGAGGTTACTGCGGAGCATTTGCAGCTTGCCAGAGACTTTGGCCTGGCCATGGCCGCGGGGCTGGATATGGGTATTTTTTAGCCGCGTCATTTACCACAAGGAACATAACAGCAGCATGAGCAGAGGATTAGTTTTAACCGGTGGCGGAGCCCGGGCGGCCTATCAGGTGGGTGTACTCAAGGGCATAGCCTCGATTCTACCGCGCGCAGTGTATAACCCCTTCCCGATTATATGCGGCACCTCCGCCGGCGCCATCAACGCATTGTCCATTGCCGGGCGTGCCGGCCCCTTTAGGTTGCGCACAAAAAAACTAGAGACTATCTGGGAAAATTTACGCGCCTCAGATGTCTATCGCACCGACTTTCTGGGGGTCTCAGCCAATGCCTTTCATGTGCTGGCGTCGTTTTTGCACAGTGGTTATGGCATAGGCCGCCCCATATCACTGCTCGACAACACGCCGCTGCGCCAGCTACTCAATAGCTATGTGAAATTTGATTATCTGGATACAGCCATTGCCAACGGTGAACTGGAGGCCATTGCTATCAGCGCTATGAGCTATGCCTCGGGACAGTCTGTCACCTTTTTTCAGGGGCATAATGATATCCACCCCTGGCAGCGAGCTCGTCGCCGTGGAGAAAAAACTGCCATTAACATTGATCACCTGATGGCAAGTACCGCTATACCCAGCTTATTTCCCGCAGTAAAGCTCGACCAGGGTTACTTTGGCGATGGTGCCGTGCGCCAGTTAAAACCCATTAGCCCTGCCCTGCATATGGGTGCCCGGCAGCTGCTAATTATTGGGGTAAGCGATAACGCGACAACCACCATCCCAGAGACACCAGAGTCCCACTCACCCTCCATTGCACAGATTGTGGGCCATATGTTTAACAGCGCATTTATCGACTCGGTGGAGAGCGATCTGGAAACATTGCGCTCAATAAATCGTCTCGCCAGGGCATTGCCAGAGTCTCTGCGCGCCAATAACGGGATCACTGACCTAAATTCTATAGATGTACTGTCGATATCCCCGAGTCAATCCATTGACCAGATCGCTATGGAACATATCCATGAGCTTCCACGCTCTCTCAAACTGTTCTTGCGGCTCACCGGGGCAACCGCCCAGGGAGGTGGCACCAGCGCTGCGAGCTATCTCCTATTTGAACCAGGGTTCTGTCGCAAACTGATCGAACTAGGGTATCAGGATGCCCAGAAACAGAGCGATGCCATAAAGGTATTCTTTGAGACTCAGGATTAAGAGACAGGTAATAAACGGCCAAAAAAAAGCGGACCCTTGCGGGCCCGCTGGCTCTCCCCCTCTTGTCTTATTATTAGCCACTGATCCAGTAACAGTAACAATAACAAGAGGAATTCTTAAAACTTGTAGGTAGGACGAGTCGCCTGCAAAAGCCCTCATAAAAAAATGCAAAAAAAAAACGCAAAACCGGAGTTTTGCGTTTATATATGGAGCGGGAAACCGGGTTCGAACCGGCGACCTGTACCTTGGCAAG
>JBMZST010000126.1:0-5178 GCA_049623265.1 Porticoccaceae bacterium | reverse complement strand
TATGCCTAGAGTAAAACGTGGTGTTGAAGCTGGTCGTCGACACAAGAAAGTCTTAAAGCAAGCAAAGGGTTACTACGGAGCGCGCAGCCGCGTCTATCGTGTAGCTGTTCAGGCCGTAACTAAAGCGGGCCAATATGCATACCGCGACCGTCGCGTAAAGAAGCGTACCTTCCGCAGACTGTGGATTGCCCGTATCAATGCTCAGTCTCGTGTTGAAGGCCTGTCCTACAGCCGACTGATCAATGGTCTCAACAAGGCCGGTATTGCACTGGATCGCCGTGTGCTGGCTGATCTGGCAGTACATGATAAAGCTGCTTTTGGTGCGGTGGTAAACCAAGCCAAAGCCGCCCTAGCTTAAGAGACAGTTGAGTTAATAGCTGAGTCAGACTGCCTACATCGCAGATAGACAAACAGCTAATCGAATAGGGAAGGGGCTAGGGCTCTTTCCCTATTTTTTTATCAGTAATAAGATACAACATCGGGTTATGTGGTGAATCACAATGATTGAACTGGAACAGATCGCCAGTGAAGCTGGAGACGCAATCGATGCGGCGACAGATTTATCGGCGCTGGATGTACTGCGAGTCGACTACCTTGGTAAAAAAGGCAGGCTCACTGGCCTACTTAAAGGTCTGGGAGCGCTGTCCAATGAGGAGCGCCCGGCAGCAGGGGCCAAAATCAACCAAGTCAAACAGGCGTTGCAGGAGCAGATTAACAACAAAAAATCTGATCTGGAATCGGCGGCACTGGATGCTCAGTTGGCCAATGAGACCATAGACGTAACCCTGCCTGGTCGCGGTGAAGAGACTGGGGGGCTGCACCCGGTGACCCGCACCATGGAGCGGATTGAAGCCTTCTTTGCACGCATTGGTTACGATGTGGAAACTGGTCCAGAAATTGAAGATGACTACCACAACTTTGAAGCCCTAAATATTCCTGGGCACCACCCAGCCCGTGCTATGCACGATACCTTTTATATTGATCCCAGCACAGTGTTGCGCACCCATACCTCTCCAGTGCAGGTGCGCACCATGGAGAGTCAGCAGCCGCCGATTCGAATAATCTGTCCAGGCAGGGTGTATCGCTGTGATTCCGACTTAACCCACACGCCGATGTTTCATCAGGTTGAGGGCTTGGTGGTGGACAAAGATATTAGCTTTGCGGACCTTAAAGGTGTAATCGACCAGTTCTTAAAGGCGTTTTTTGAGGCAGATTTGCCGGTGCGTTTTAGACCTTCGTATTTTCCCTTTACCGAGCCCAGTGCCGAGGTAGATATCCAGTGCACCAACTGCGGTGGTGAAGGCTGTCGTGTGTGCAGTCACACTGGCTGGCTAGAGGTTATGGGGTGTGGCATGGTGCATCCCAATGTATTTGCCAGCTGTGATGTGGATACAGACCAGTACACCGGCTTTGCTTTTGGTATGGGTGTCGAGCGTCTGGCTATGCTGCGTTACGGCGTTAATGATCTGCGTTTGTTTTTCGAAAACGATCTGCGCTTTCTCAAACAATTCTAGGCTGGGGTGAATAATGAAATTTAGTGAATCCTGGTTGCGACAATCAGTAAATCCTTCAATCAGCACGGAAGATCTGGTAGCCCAGGTCACCATGGCTGGTTTGGAAGTCGATGCGGTGGAGCCTGCTGCGCCGGCGATTACCGGTGTAGTGGTGGGTGAAATACTCTCTGTAGAGCAGCACCCAGATGCTGATAAGCTGCGTGTTTGTCAGGTTGCAGGTGGCGGTGAAATTGCCCAGGTGGTGTGCGGTGCACCCAATGCCCGCGCTGGTATTAAAGTGCCATTCGCCACTGTGGGAGCCAAACTGCCCGGCGACTTTAAGATTAAAAAAGCCAAGCTGCGCGGTGTTGAATCCTTTGGCATGCTCTGTGCTCAGACTGAACTAGAGCTGGGCGACGATGACGCAGGTCTCTGGGAGCTCCCCGCTGAGGCTACAGTAGGCGCAGATCTAATTGACTATCTCGATCTCGACGACAATATTATCGAAGTTGATCTGACGCCTAACCGCGGAGACTGTCTCAGTATTCGCGGACTGGCGCGAGAAGTGGGGGTGCTTAATCAGGCAGAGGTAATAGAGCAAAGCTGTGCATCCGTGGCGCCGACCATTGATGATGTTGTGCCTGTGAGTCTGGCCGCGCCAGAGGCCTGTGCTCGCTATGTGGGTCGGGTAATGCGCGGTGTAGATCTGTCGCAGCCAACCCCTCAGTGGATGCAGGAAAAGCTCCGTCGCAGCGGTGTGCGCTCTCTGGGGCCAGCGGTAGATGTGACCAACTATGTGCTGCTCGAGCTGGGCCAGCCTATGCATGCCTTTGATCTGGCCAAGATCGATGGCGAGATTGTTGTGCGCATGGGTGAGAACGAAAAACTCAAGCTGCTGGATGAGTCCGAAGTGGTTGTGGATACAGAGACCTTGGTAATTGCAGATAAGTCCAAGGCTCTGGCTATGGCCGGCATTATGGGTGGCGATGAGTCCGCGGTTGCCGACAGTACCCAGGATATATTGTTTGAAAGCGCCTGGTTTAACCCGCTGGCTATTGCCGGTAAGGCGCGCAATTATGGCAAGCATACAGATTCCTCTCACCGCTTTGAGCGCGGTGTGGATGCTCAGCTGCAGATAGCTGCCATTGAGCGCGCCACTGCGTTGATGCTGGAGATATGCGGCGGCAGTGCCGGCCCAGTGTCGGTCACTGAGTCCGAGGCTCATTTACCGGCGCCTGCCACCATTTGCCTGCGTGATGCCCGTTTGGCGCAGCAGTTGGGGGTTACCCTTGCCCCGGCAGATATAGACGATATGCTGGCGCGTCTGGGCCTTAGTCTGGTAGAGCGAAATGCGTCCAGTTCCACCTGGGTGGCGCCGAGCTGGCGTTTTGACCTGCAAATTGAACAGGACTTGGTTGAAGAAGTGGCGAGAATCTATGGCTACAACAACCTCCCCACGTCCACGCCTTCCATGGCTCTGGAGCTTCAAGCGGACCCTGAAACCATTCTGGGTTTGCCGGCATTGAGAAACCATCTGGTCGCCCGAGGCTATCAGGAAACCGTAACTTACAGCTTTGTGGAGCCTAGCATTCAGAAATTGGTCGATCCACAGATCACACCAGTAGCCCTGGCCAATCCGATTTCGGCCGATATGTCAGTGATGCGCACCAGTCTCTGGGCTGGACTGCTGACTGCAGCCGTGCATAACCTTAATCGTCAACAGAGTCGTGTGCGCATCTTTGAAGCAGGGCAGTGCTTTGTGCCCGCTGGCAATAAGGCTGCAAATGCGGTGCTGGGCCTAGAGCAAAATATGGCCCTGGCTGGGCTAATTTGCGGCTCGCGCACGCCAACCGGTTGGACCGGGACTAAAGAAAAAGTCGACTTCTACGATATAAAGGGAGACCTTGAGGCGCTATTGGACTCCACAGGTCTAGCCAGCGAATTTGAGTTTGAGGCGCAGCAGCATGCGGCTCTGCACCCGGGACAGTCTGCTGCCGTGATTCGTCGTGGCGAAACAGTGGGTTGGCTGGGTCAGTTACACCCCAAAATCCAAGCAGAGCTGGGCATCCCCACAGCGGTTTATCTGTTCCAGGTAAATGTGGATAAGATTGTGCCAAGCAAGTTGCCAAAATTTGAAGAAGTCAGCAAGTTCCCCGAAGTTAGGCGTGATTTAGCGTTTTTTGTCAACAATTCGGTGCAGGCAGGTGAGCTGATAAATGTTGCCAAAGGGGTTGCTGGTGATCAGCTGACTAATTTAAAGTTGTTTGACGTGTATCACAGCAAAGATGTTGAAAACAAAGGAAAAAGTGTTGCTCTGGGCTTGACGTTTCAACACAGTTCACGCACTCTTACCGACGAAGAGATCAATCTTGCGATCGACCGGGTTGTAAACGAACTTGGGGTTAAATTTAAGGCTGAACTCAGGGGTTGATCAGCGGGATCAAACTTAGAGTCTGAATTTAGGTGCTAGTGAATGGGTGCGTTGACCAAAGCTGATTTAGCAGAAATGCTGTTCGACGAACTTGGCCTCAATAAGCGAGAGGCCAAGGAAATTGTTGAAATGTTTTACAGTGAAATCTGTGCCGCGCTGGAAAGTAATGACCAGGTGAAGTTATCCGGATTTGGAAACTTTGAATTGCGCGATAAAAGCAGCAGACCAGGGCGCAACCCCAAAACCGGCGAAGATATTCCTATCTCAGCGCGCCGCGTGGTCACCTTTAAGCCAGGGCAAAAGCTAAAGGCCAGAGTAGAGACCTATGCTGGAACCAAGTAACAACAACGAATTGCCCACCATTCCGGGTAAGCGCTATTTCACCATTGGTGAAGTCAGCGAGCTCTGTGCAGTTAAACCCCATGTATTGCGCTATTGGGAGCAAGAATTCCCCAGCCTGAGCCCGGTTAAACGCCGTGGCAATCGCCGCTACTACCAGCGTCAGGACGTTGTGCTTATCCGCCAGATTCGCTCCTTGCTGTATGAGCATGGCTTTACCATAGGTGGCGCCAGGCAGAAGCTGGAGGGCGAATCCACCAAGCAGGAGCAGACCCCCTATAAACAACTGCTCGACCAGACTATTACTGAGCTGGAAGACCTGCTAGAGGTGTTGGGTCAAAACTGACTTAGCGCCAAACAACTTTACCCAAAACTGTTGCATTAAAAGGCTCGATCTGTATGATTGCGGCTCACGAATCGGGGCGTAGCGCAGCCTGGTAGCGCACTACACTGGGGGTGTAGTGGTCGCAGGTTCAAATCCTGCCGTCCCGACCAATTAAATAAAAAAGGCCACCTAAAAGGTGGCCTTTTTTATTTAACCGTTAAGATGGTAGCTTTGAGGGTAGGGCGCTAGGTTCACAAATTACGCCTACGGCGGAATTTGAACAAGGCCAGATTTTTGCTCTTGCAAAATCTGCATACATGCCATCCTTGGCAATAAGCAAAGCGACGCAGCCCTGCACGGGTATTAACAGTCCATCTCCATAGCCTTGCCCCTGATTTTTGTGTAGTGATGACACCCGTGTGCCTTTCGGGAATTCTGCTGCCAGATCTTCAATAGTAGCCTTAGCAGACCATCAGGCGTGATGAATGGGTTGACCTACAAGGAGGTTTTGCCAGATGTAGTTACAAATCACTCTCGGATAAGCCTGATATATTGAAAGGTGTTTTCACTGTATTAGGCTCTACTCAACC
>JBMZST010000125.1:0-5192 GCA_049623265.1 Porticoccaceae bacterium | reverse complement strand
CAGGACACCAATGCTGTGCAGTATGCCTGGTTGCGCATACTGGCGGGCAAAACGAGCGCTGTGACCGCGGTGGGTGATGACGACCAGTCCATCTATGGTTGGCGTGGTGCCAAAGTAGAAAATATTCTCAGCTACGAGCGCGACTTCCCTGACACTCACACAGTGAAGCTGGAACAAAACTATCGCTCTACCTCTAATATCCTCAATGCGGCCAATGCGGTCATTTCTAAAAACGCTGAGCGTTTGGGCAAGAGCCTGTGGACAGACGCCGGCGAGGGTGAGCCCATCGCCCTGTATGCGGCCTTTAACGAACATGATGAAGCGCGCTATATTGCCGACCGCTTACAGAGCTGGATTAATGAGGGTCACAGGCGAGAAGACTCTGCCATCCTCTATAGGTCCAACGCTCAGTCCCGCGTGTTGGAGGCCGCCTTGCTGCAGGCTGAAATCCCGTATCGAATCTATGGCGGGCAGCGTTTCTATGAGCGCCTGGAAATCAAGAACGCCCTCTCCTACCTGCGCATGATGCTCAACTGTCACGATGATGTCGCCTTTGAGCGCATTGTTAATGTACCTCCCCGAGGCATTGGCGACCGCACCATGGAATTAATTCGTGAACTGGCGCGGGAGCAGAATACCTCGCTGTGGTCCGCAGCCTCTACCATTGTCGCGGAGAAAAGGTTGGCTGCCAGGGCCACTAACGCGGTGGCGGTGTTTATTGAGCTTATCAATGAGATGAGCGGGCAGCTGGATGAATTGCCGCTCTTCGAACAGGCTGAGAATGCGATTCAACAGAGCGGCCTGATCGATATGCACCGGCGAGAAAAAGGCGAGCGCGGCCAGGCTCGGGTGGAAAACCTGGAAGAACTGGTCAATGCCTGCCGCAACTTTGAGCCCGAGGACAACGATCTACCGGTGCTACCTCAGTTCCTTGATCAGGTAGCCCTCGATGCCGGTGATCGTCAGGCCGACGAAGATCAGGACGCTGTTCAGTTGATGACCTTACACAGCGCCAAAGGTCTGGAGTTTCCACTGGTGTTTCTGGCCGGCATGGAAGAAAATCTATTTCCCCACAAGATGTCTATCGATGAGCCGGGTCGTCTTGAAGAAGAGCGTCGCCTAGCCTATGTGGGGATCACCAGAGCCATGGAAAAGCTCTACCTGACGTTTGCCGAGAGCCGTTCCATCTATGGCAATGAGACATTTAATTCTGTATCGCGTTTTGTCCGTGATATTCCCAGTGAGGTGATTGAAGAGGTACGTCTGCAAAATAATATTGCCCGGCCCACCAGCTATGCCGCCGGTGCCCTTCAGACCGATCAGGGGGCAGCCACGGGATTTAGTCTGGGCCAGCAAATTATGCACAATGTCTACGGCGAGGGCGTTATTTTAAACTTCGAAGGCAATGGCCCTCGGGCCAGAGTCCATGTGAGCTTTGAAGAAGTGGGCACTAAGATACTCATATTGGCGTCAGCAAATCTGACAGCCGTATAAAAACTGTTTATTAGCAAGGGGTAAACAATGCGTATTGGAGTTATAGCATTACTGTCTTTTCTACTTATTAGCTGCGGCCAGCAAGCCTCAGATAACAACCAGGGGCAGGTACAACAGCAGCAGAAGTTCGAGTGGAAACTAGTAACCACCTGGCCAAAAAATTATCCGGGCCTGGGATCAGCGCCGGAAAATTTTGCCAAAAAGGTTGAGGCCATGAGTGGCGGCCGGCTGAGCATAAAAGTTTTTGGTGCTGGCCAACTGGTACCCGCCTTTGAAGTCTTTGACGCGGTCAGTCAGGGCACCGCAGAAATGGGTCATGGTGCAGCTTATTACTGGACCGGAAAAGCCAAGGCCACAGGTTTCTTTACCTCGGTACCCTTCGGTCTAAATGCTCAGGAAATGAATGGCTGGTTGCACTATGGTGGTGGTTTGGAACTCTGGCGCGAACTCTATGCGCCCTTTAATTTGGTCCCCTTTGCGGGAGGTAGCACAGGGGTGCAAATGGCGGGGTGGTTTAACCGCGAAATCAATTCCATGGAGGATATCAAAGGGTTAAAAATGCGCATTCCCGGTCTTGGCGGCGATGTGATTACCCGCGCCGGTGGTGTGTCTGTCACCATGCCGGGCGGCGAGCTATACACCTCTATGCAGACGGGTGTGATTGACGCCACTGAATGGGTGGGGCCCTACAATGATCTGGCCTTTGGTTTTCACCAGGTGGCAAAATATTATTATTATCCTGGCTGGCACGAGCCTGGCCCCATTTTAGAATTGATCGTCAATAAGGACGCACTGGCGTCGCTGCCTGCAGATCTACAGGCGATTGTAGAAGGCGCCGCGCGGGCTATTAATCAGGATATGCTGGATGAATACACTGCCCGCAACAATACAGCCCTCGTGGAGCTGGTCGACACCCATGGAGTGGATGTTAGAAAGCTCCCCGATGATGTTATCACCGAGCTGCGAAGACTGTCTGCGGAGGTGCTAGAGGAATTGGCGGCAGAAGACGAGCTGTCTCGACGCATCGCGGACTCTGTGAAGGCTTTCCAGAAGCAGGCGACGGCCTACCATGGCATATCCGAAGAAGCTTACTACAAGGCGCGTACGGAGTAATACCTGTTCTTTAGATTGGGAAAAAGATCGTGGATATGACAGCATCTGACAAAATAATTATCGGTAGTGAGGAGTGGTGCGCCCTCCCCCAGTTAGGTATTCCTGCGGTCAAAGTGCGAGTAGACTCTGGCGCCAAAACCTCGGTCATTCATGCCTTTAATATTCACGCCTTCAAACGGGGTACGGTCGCCTGGGTGTCCTTTGATGTGCATCCTTTACAAAACAACCGTAAGGTCTCTCTGCGCTGTGAGGCCCCCGTGATTGATCGCCGCATGATCAAAAATACCAGCGGGGCCAGTGAGAAACGTTACGTCATTAAAGTGCCTATGCGCCTGGGCGATCAGATCTGGGATATAGAGCTTACCCTCAGTAATCGTGACAGCATGGGCTATCGCATGCTGCTGGGGCGAGAGGCCATGACGGGTCGTGTTCTGGTCGACCCCTCTGCGAGCATGAATCTGGGGCGGATTTCTGATTTAGAATTGCGCGATATGTATGGCATTACGACCAGCGCAAAAAATGGCCTTAAGATTGCGCTGTTGGCCAGCAATCCCGATCTCTACAGCAACCAGCGCATCATGGAAGCCGGAGAGGAACGTGGCCATGACATGGTGTTTTACAATATTAAAGATTGCTACATGAAGCTCGATGACGAGCTGCCCGAGGTCCATTATCGCGGAGGGCATATCATCAACGGTCTGGATGCGGTGATTCCGCGGATTCGCCCCAGCGCCACGTTCTATGGCTGTGCCCTGACAAGACAGTTTGAAAGCATGGGGGTGTACGCCCAAAACAGCTCCCTGGCCATTAGTCAGTCGCGAGACAAGTTATTCTCTCTGCAATTGCTGATTAAAAGTGGCTTGGATATTCCTCTCACTGGGTTTGCCAATTCTCCCATTGATACTAACGAGCTTATTGAGATGGTTGGTGGTGCGCCACTGATAGTGAAATTGCTCGAAGGTAGTCAGGGTCGAGGAGTCGTTTTAGCCGAGACCAAAAAAGCTGCCCAGAGTGTGATCAACGCGTTCAAAGCAGTAAAAGCCAATCTGTTGGTACAGGAATTTGTTAAAGAAGCCGGCGGCAAAGATCTGCGATTATTTGTTATCAATGGCAAGGTAAAAGCCGCGATCCAGAGAGAGGCTGCGCCGGGAGAATTTCGTGCCAATATTCACCAAGGTGGCAGCGCCTCGGTGGTGCGGCCCAGTGCAGAGGAGCGACGTCTGGCGGTCAAGGCAGCCAAGGCAATGGGCCTGGCGGTCGCCGGCGTAGACCTCATTCGCTCCAAGACCGGGCCTCTGTTATTGGAAGTCAACTCATCCCCTGGGCTGGAAGGCATAGAGAGCGCCACGGAAAAAGACGTTGCGGGGATGATGATTGCGGCGATAGAACAGCAGCTTAAATGGGATCCCGACGCTGCTTAATGGGTTGGGGCTCTGATCTCTCTAGCCTACAGTTCAGAGCTTAGTTTTTCCAGAACGTGGGTGTAAATAACACCAAAAGCGTAAATATCTCCAAACGTCCAAGCAGCATGCCCCAGCACAGCACCCATTTGGCAAAGCTACCGATATCTGCATAGTTAGTGGCTACGGCTCCCAGGCCTGGCCCAAGATTATTAAGGGCAGCCGCGGTGGCCGACCAGGCGGTGACATAATCCAGCCCCGAGGCTAGCAGCAGCAAGACCATCAGATAAAAGATCGCCAGATAGACCCCCACAAAGGCCCAGATTGCATCTGACACGCGCTCAGGAATCTTGCGGTTGCGAATCTTGATGGGCAACAGTGCATTGGGATGTACTAGGCGATAGATTTCTCTAATACCCTGTTGAGCCAGTATCAACATGCGGCCAATCTTGATGCCACCGCCCGTGGAGCCGGCACAGGCACCAAAGAAGGACAGGAACAACAGGAAGAAGGGCAAAAAAGTGGGCCAGGCATTAAAGTCCGCGGTGGCAAAGCCAGTAGTAGTCATAATCGAAATTAGCTGAAATGCGCCCTCACTAAAACTCTTATTCCAGTCGTAGGTACCGCTGTAATAGAGGTACAGGCAGGTGATTGCCATGCCCACCAGCAATAGGTAGATGTACATTCTGGCCTCGGGATCAGCCCAGTAGTAACCCAACTTGCGGTTGTGTAGCACATGGTAGTGGAGAGCAAAGTTCAGGCCCGACACAACCATAAAAAATGAACAGATAAGCATGATGGTGCCGCTGTCGAAAAACCCAATACTGGCATCATGGGTGGAGAACCCTCCTATGGCCACTGTCGAGAAGCTGTGGCTGATGGCGTCAAAACCACTCATACCTGCCAGCCAGTAGGCCAGAGCACAGATACAGGTCAGAGCCAGATAGATTTTAAATAACACATTGGCTGTCTCGGTAATCCTCGGGGTCAGCTTGGAATCTTTCATTGGCCCCGGCGTTTCGGTGCGATAAATCTGCATGCCTCCCACGCCGAGCATCGGCAGGATAGCGACCGCAATAACCACAATACCAATGCCTCCCAGCCACTGCAGTTGCTGGCGGTAGTAGAGAATAGATTTGGGCAAGTCATCCAGGCCGGAAATCACCGTTGCTCCGGTGGTGGTCA
>JBMZST010000124.1:0-5235 GCA_049623265.1 Porticoccaceae bacterium | reverse complement strand
TACACAGATCTGCTGAGCAGACCCGACAGGTTATCCCGGACAGTGACCAGTGGAACGGGCGTCTGCCCATCTTCCTCTGTATCTACCCACAATGGATGACTGTCACCGACGATAAATTGATCGTCGGTAGAGCTATTGAGCACAATAGCTTGCTGAGCGCCGCGAATTTCTCTGCTGGCAGAATGGATAAAAAATGGTGCTACATCAACCGTGATCTGCCATTTCTCTACCGGAGTGAGCAGAAAATACAGGTCGCCCTCTCGGCGCAAAATACGTGAAAACAGTTTGACCAGGCTCTGACGCCTAATCTCACCTCCCTCGTGAATCCAGCGCCCTTCTCTATCGATGCGCATATCCATTACACCAGACAGTTTGGGATGCCAGAGATGTACCGGCGGCATACTTTCAGAGGATTTTTGTTGCAGCTCGAGCAGATCAGCAAATATGTCCTCTAGGGCAGAGGCTTGAGAGGCGCTCATTATTTGGGCTTTGGTCTGGCCTTGGTATCGGCCCCGGTCTTAGCTTTTGGCTTAGACTGCCTATCAGGACTGTGATACTGACCGCGGTTGCCCATGGTAACGCCAATATTGGTAATAAACTCCATTAGCTCTTTGGTATCGGTTCTGTAGTTCCAGCTGGCATTAAAGCACAGCTCTACAGCGCCCTGAGCCAGCGCCCAGCAAGCCAGATAGTGGAAATGGGGTGGCACATCTTCGAGAGTACCTTCGTCAATCAAGCTGTTCATCAGCTCACTGAGAGACTCTTCATTGGAGCGCCTGGTTCTATGTAGTTCCTCGATTTGATCAGCGATATCTGGCGCATCCGCCAACCTTCCCTCAAGCTGTTGGACCAGTCGATCCAGCTCCGGACGCTCCAATCGCGCCTCAAAATAACCTTTGGCAGCCGCCCCAGGGTCGCCGTTCTCCGCTTTGACAATACCGGCGGCCAGACAATCAGTAATATTGCGCTCATAGTCGAGCATTATCCGCGCAAGAATTTCATTTTTGGTCAAGAAATGTTTGTAGACAGTACCCTTGCCTATACCAGCCACAGCGGCGATTTTGGATACGGTGACAGAGTCTATACTCTGATTCAGAAATAGCTCCAGAGCAGCATCGATAATTTTCTGCTCACGAGCGAGAAAAAGCTTCTTTTTCTCGCGGATACGGTCAGCACTGGAGGTTTTATTGCTCATGGTACAGGTATCAATTCCTTATTCATTAACAACTATAGCGCGATATCACGGTTACTGGCGCGAATAAACTCCTTTTTTAGCGCATCAAAGGTGTGCACTGCAGGGAACTGGGGAAACTCATCAATCACATTCTGTGGGGCATGGAACAGAATGCCTGCGTCGGCCTCTGATAACATCGTTGTATCGTTGTACGAATCACCAGCAGCTATAGTTCTGTAGTATAAGCTCTTAAAAGCCACGATGGCTTGTCGTTTTGGGTTAGCCTGGCGCAACTTGTAGTTGGTAACAACCCCATTGGCATCGGACTCTAGCCGGTGGCACAGTAACGTAGGATAGCCCAACTGCTTCATCAATGGACTGGCAAATTCGTAAAAAGTGTCAGATAGGATAACGACCTGAAAGCGCTCACGCAGCCAATCAATAAATTCGACGGCGCCATCCAGTGGTTTAAGGGTGGCAATCACCTCTTGAATTTCGTTCATTCCCAGACCGTGCTGACGTAACAAGTCTAGTCGGTAATTCATCAGCACATCGTAGTCTGGCTCATCCCTGGTTGTTTTTTTTAATGCTTCTATACCAGTCTCTTCGGCAAAAGCGATCCATATCTCCGGGACTAAAACTCCCTCCAGATCCAAGCATGCAATTTCCACAGGTCTTCCTCTAAAAAAATTCAAGCTGCACTCTACTTAAAAATATAAGACTCCGCAATTGAAGCAAATGGTTATAAGACTATAGCCGCTAATTCTTTTTACCTATTTAGCGCGTTTGTTATAGTCGCGCCTGAATTCGCTGCGGTTTATCTCACAAACCGCCGAGGCAATCACTTTCCAAACAGCACCTAAAGAGACCATTTAATGAGTAACACTGCGGCAATCAACCTGACCGATATAGAGACTGAGCTGGCCCAACAAACCCCCCAACAAATTCTTCGCTACGCGCTGGAAAGCCATGACAATATTGCTATTTCCTTTAGTGGTGCTGAGGATGTGGTACTGATTGAAATGGCCCACAAGATCCGCCCTGATATCCAGGTTTTTTCCCTGGACACCGGCCGCCTGCATGCAGAGACTTACCGGTTTATCGATGCTGTGCGCAATCATTACGGCATCAAAATTGATATTGTTATGCCGGAGTCGAGCTCCGTCGAGGCCCTGGTAAAAGAAAAGGGATTATTTAGTTTTTATCAAGACGACCACAAGGAATGCTGCGGCATCCGAAAAATCGCCCCACTGCGCAAGCAATTACTAACGGTAGATGCCTGGATTACGGGGCAGCGCCGCGACCAGAGCCCAGGCACCAGGGCTGCCGTCCCGGTTATTCAGGACGACAAGGCGTTTGCTCGACCAGATGATCAGCTGACCAAATACAACCCATTAGCTAACTGGACTTCTCAACAGGTGTGGGACTATATTCGTGCCTTTGAGGTGCCCTACAATGAGCTTCATGATCGCGGCTACACCAGCATTGGCTGCGAGCCCTGCACACGCCCAACTGGGCCTGGGCAGCATGAGCGGGAAGGTCGCTGGTGGTGGGAAGAAGCCACTAAAAAGGAATGTGGCCTACATGCGGTTAATATGGATCAATAGACCGGCAGCTGCATATCAGCGAAAAAGCTCTCCTGGGCATCCTTGGTAGGCAGGGCCATGGCTCTGTCTACGATATCCCGGGTTAAATGGGGCGCAAACGCGCTAATAAAGTCGTACATATAGCCTCTCAGATAAGTGCCTTTGCGAAAGCCTATACTGGTCACACTGGCATCAAACAGGTGCCCTGCCTCCAGCGCCACTAAGTCAGTATCCACCTCAGGATCATAGGCCATATGAGCCACAATCCCGATACCCAATCCCAGGCGCACATAGGTTTTAATCACATCAGCATCGGTAGCTGTGAAGACCACCTTAGGCGTAAGATTTTTGCGGCTAAATGCATCATCTAGCTTTGAGCGACCGGTAAACCCAAACACATAGGTAACAATCTGGTGCTCAGCAACCTGTTCAAGGGTCAGATTAGAGCAGTTGGCCAGCGGGTGATCTCGGCGCACCAGTACACAGCGATTCCATCGATAACAAGGCATCATCAGCAGGTCCGAGAATAGATCCAGCGCCTCGGTGGCAATAGCAAAATCAACGGTGCCATCTGCCGCCTTCTCGGAAATCTGTATCGGAGTTCCCTGGTGCATATGCAGGGACACTTGCGGGTATT
This sequence comes from Porticoccaceae bacterium, assembly GCA_049623265.1. Classification (GTDB taxonomy): domain Bacteria; phylum Pseudomonadota; class Gammaproteobacteria; order Pseudomonadales; family Porticoccaceae; genus HTCC2207. Next base: position 1,838 of record JBMZST010000124.1, on the reverse strand, counting down.
TGCTAATAAATCCCTGTATAACAGGCGGTAGTGCATAGCGCGCCTGAGTATGAGTGGTGGCAATGGATAGGCTACCGCTGTGAGGATTGTTGTGCTCCTGAGACAGACGCTTGATGCTCTCCACCTGCCCTAGTATTTCTCCTGCTATTTTTAAAATCTGCTCGCCAGCTGGAGTGACCCTGGTCAGATGTTTGCCACTGCGAGAAAAAATTTCGACGCCCAGCTCATCCTCGAGCAGACGAATCTGCTTACTGATGCCGGGTTGAGAAGTGTACAGACTAGCCGCTGTTGCTGAGACATTGAGATCATGGTGGGCCACCTCCCAAACATAACGGAGTTGTTGTAACTTCATCGCGTTGCCTCTCTATTCTGTATTTGGCTTGAGTCTGGCACTCATCCATTAATAATAACGACTGATAAAACCACAGCTAAAAGCAATATACTCTAAAGCTATAAAAATATACAAATATATTCCTTCATAGAATACATCCCAGTTGCTAAAGTTACGATCTATTGCCACCCATTATTTCGGTCTCCTAAGCATGGATATTATCTACTATATTGCAGCCGGCGCAGCTGTCGGCCTTGCCATAGGCTTAACTGGCGTGGGTGGTGGATCGCTGATGACTCCCCTGCTAATTATGTTTGGCTTTCCCTATAACGTGGCAATCGGCACAGATCTGCTCTACGCCGCACTTACCAAAGCCGGCGGTATGGTTTCCCATGCCAAGCGCAAGACTGTTGAATGGCGGGTTGTGGGTTTTCTGGCGGCGGGTAGTCTGCCCGCCTCTGTGATTACAGCTTTTACTCTCAATTCCGTATTTACTGACTCATCCGAATACCAGGCTATACTGACCAGAAGTCTGGGCGTTATGCTGGTACTCACCGCGGGCGTGATCCTCCTTAACGGTCGGCTGCGCAAATCTAGAGCCACCAGCTCAAGCAGCGTCGGAGAATTTGTCCGCCGTCACAACGATGGCGTGGTATTTTTTGCCGGCGTATTCCTGGGTATCTTTGTCACCCTGTCATCTGTCGGGGCTGGCGCATTTTGCGCGGCTATATTGATGGTGCTCTACCCCCGACTTCCGGCGTTGCATATTATTGGCACAGATATCTCTCACGCAGTGCCACTCACTTTGATTGCTGGGCTGGGACATTACTTTTTGCTAGGCAATGTCGACTTTATGCTGCTGGGATGCCTGCTGATCGGCTCTCTGCCGGCCATTCATCTGGGTACGGCGCTTGCCTCAAAGATACCAGGAAATCTCCTACAGACAGCCATAGCCACGGTGCTACTGGGCATGGGGGTTAAATTCGCCGCCTTTTAGTCAGCGATTAACCAGTTCAGAGCCAAATCGGCCGAGAAACATAGCCAATAGGAGCGCGTAAAACAAATAGTAAAACGGCGAGTGACGGCTGTTGACCTGCTTCTGCTTCGCGGCATTATCGGCTTGATCACGCAGGCTGCGCTGTTCAATTTCGATTTCCAGAAAATGACGCTCTTCGCCCTTTGGTTGGTTGCCGTAACGCTTAAGAATCTGAGCATCGCTCAGAGTTTGTAACTTCTTTGACCGGATTAGGCGACTGCTGTCCAAGGTCAACCATCATCCCGCTTGGTCTCATTGGCAACGCCGTGGGGAACATGGCCGGTAGCCACGTACTCGCTGGCAGAGCTGCAGTGGACCTGCTGATCATCAAAAAACACATCGGCGCCAAAGGAATTTAAGAAATCGCCCTTGCTCAGGCCACCCAAAAATAAACTTTCATCGATTCGAATATCCCATTCGCGCAGAGTACGCACTACGCGCTCATGAGCTGGGGCTGCTCTGGCAGTGACC
>JBMZST010000123.1:0-5245 GCA_049623265.1 Porticoccaceae bacterium | reverse complement strand
CATGGGCAAAGGCATTGGCCCCCACAATGGCCTTGTTGGGCTGCACTGGGAAACCCGTAATACTGGAGACCAGCCGCGAGGTCGGCACTATATGCACAGTGTCTATATCTGTGGTGACCGGAAATACATCTTTGCGGGTGCGGATAGCCATCACCAGCTCCTCTAGGGAGGCATTGCCGGCGCGCTCACCCAGGCCATTGATGGTGCATTCCACCTGACGTGCCCCTGCTTGCACTGCGTTCAGGCTATTAGCTACGGCCAGACCCAAATCATTGTGGCAGTGCACGGAAAATATCGCCTTGTCAGCATTGGGTACTGTATTTAGCAGCCGCTCTATCATAGAGCCGTATTCCGCCGGATCGGCATAGCCCACAGTGTCCGGCAGATTGATGGTTCCGGCACCCGCATCGATCACCGCCTCAGTAATACGGCACATAAAATCAAACTCGGTGCGGCTGGCATCCTCCAGAGAGAACTCCACATCGTCAATCAGCCCGCGGGCAATTTTTACTGCACCCACAGCCTGCTGCAGCACCTGATCCGGCTCCATCTGCAATTTGTGCTTCATATGAATGGGCGAAGTGGCAATAAAGGTGTGTATGCGCCCGGCATTGGCACCTTTTAGAGCCTCGGCAGCGCGTTCAATATCGCCGCTCACGGCTCGCGACAGACTGCAAATGCGACTCTCGGTAATGGTATTGGCAATGGCTTGCACGGCCTCAAAATCGCCCTGACTGGAGACAGCAAAACCCGCCTCAATCACATCGACACGCAGTTTTTCGAGCGCCTTCGCTATGCGAATTTTTTCATCTTTGGTCATGGACGCGCCCGGGCTCTGCTCGCCGTCGCGCAATGTGGTGTCAAAGATCACTAATTTATCTTTAGACTGTTGGCTGGAACTCATGGTCTTCTCTTCCTTTGTAAGCCAGGCTTGCTCTTGGCTCTATTGTAAAACGATTTCGCACCCTGCGGGGCACAAATTAAGCACCGCAACACAGCGGTTTAATAGATTTTGGATGAGGTATAACAATAGATGCCCCTCAGGGCAGGAGAAGAAGCAGTCCAAGCGCGGGTGCAGCTGAAAGGGCACGGCTGTTTGCGAACGAGATGTTTTGGACTGAATTCATGGAGCCTATTCAAACAGGTTTACGCGCATTTGCCAATAGCTGGCGACCTTCGATTGGCCTATTCAGACTTGGTCGGGGCATTGAACCCCATCTTTTTCGCCAGCCAAATCAGCGGTGCAGAAAAACTAAACAGGGTAGCCAGCATAAACAGGATACGTGGCGGGTCAATGGTAATCACCACGAAGCCCATGGCCACCGACAGAATCACAATAAATGGCACCTTGCCACGCAAATCTACCTCTTTAAAACTGGGGTACTTAAAGTTGGATACCATTAGCAGACCCGCAGTAGCAGTCAGTATTGCCCCCAGTACTGACAGGCCAACCGAGGGCGCCAGATCATAGGTAGACCAGACAAAGCCAGCCACCAGTGCTGCCGCCGCCGGGCTGGGTAGGCCGGTAAATACTTTGCTATCAGAAGACTCAGCCTGAACATTGAAGCGCGCCAGCCTCAGGGCAGCACAGGAAGCGTATACAAAAGCTGCTGCCAGACCCAGCTTGCCCAGGTCACTGACACCCCAGCCATAGGCCACGACTGCAGGGGCTACGCCAAAGGACACCATATCTGACAGACTGTCGTACTGCACACCAAAATCACTCTGGGTGTTGGTCATGCGCGCCACGCGACCGTCCAGGCCATCGAAAACCATGGCGGTAAAAATAGCGATAGCGGCGAGCTCAAACTGGCCAGAAAAGCCTGACAGCACAGCGTAAAATCCAGCGAAAAGAGCCCCTGTGGTCAGCAGATTAGGCAGTAAGTAGATACCTTTGCGACGCGCAGGTGCATCATTAGGTTGCCCCTGTTTTATCTCCACTACATTTTCGCTGCTATCTGCTTTTTTGTTCATTGACTCTAATCCACAACCTATTGGCTGCCATTATAGGCCATTAATCCTCTAAAAAGCTCTCTTGCATTTTTTCCAGATCAGCCTTGGACAGACCCAGCCCGTCAATCAGATAGCTTTTAACATCGCCGTACTCTGTATCTATGGCTTCCAGGAAGGCAACAATATTATCCTGATGCACAGAGCAATAGGGAACTAGCCAGGAGCGATCCCAGTTCTCTACCTTGGCATCACGCAGGTGGCCCTCAACAATGGCGATCAGTTTGTCCGAGTTATAGTGCTCCAGGGTCAGCATATAGTCTGCGACTATGGTCTCTCGCGGCACATCCAGAGCGGATAAAATCAGCGCCGCTGCCATGCCGGTGCGGTCCTTGCCCGCCGAGCAGTGAAACACAGCACCGCCGGTGGCGTTGTCAACAATATGGCGCATAAAGCGACTAAAAGCCGGAATCACCGTCTGAATACAGTTGCGGTAGGAGTTCACTACGAGCTGATGAGATGACTCAGCACTGAGCTGACCATCGAATAAAAACTCCCAGAATCTGGATATATCGCCGATAGAGATCTGATAGTCATCGACAAACTCCGCTCTCACCTGACGGCTGGGATTTTGGTTTTGCTCTTCCTGGCGGCGAAAGTCATGGATTTGGCTCACCCCAATCATCTCCAAGTGGTCCAGGTCACTGTCAGTTAGATCGGCAAGATGACCACAGCGCATAATTTTGCGCCATTTAACCCTGCGTCCCTGATCATTGACATAGCCCCCTATGTCACGAAAATTAATTCCGCCCTCCAGAGGTACCAGCCTGGTTTGATTGTCTATCGCTGTCATATTGATCCTTTTATTTTGTTAAAACGCCGGTCTGTAGCCTGGTGTACGGGCCCAAAAGCAAAACGGCCCGCTCCTGATGGGAGAGAACCGTTGTTGGCATTACCATTCACTGTATGCAGGCTTGTGACTAAACGCGGAGAAACTTATCACCACGAGAAATCCCAGAGACGCCACTTCTCACCACCTCCATAATACCGATTTCGCGCACGGCCTCAATAAAGGCATCCAGCTTTTCACTATCGCCGGCCAACTGAACCGTGTAGGTTTTTGGCGTGACATCCACAATGGTTCCGCGGAAAATTTCCACACAACTCTTTACCTCGGCGCGAATATCATTGTCCGTTGCCTTTAACTTCACCAGCATCAACTCGCGCTCAATATGAGCACCCTCGGTCAGATCGATTACTTTGATGGTGTCGATCAGCTTATGCAACTGTTTAACGATCTGCTCGGCCATATGATCATCACCCTGAGTGGTCAGAGTCAGTCGCGACAAAGTGTCATCATCGGTCGGCGCCACGGTCAGGGTGTCGATATTGTAGCCGCGCTGAGAAAACAGCCCCACAACCCTGGAGAGCGCGCCGGCTTCGTTTTCCAACAGGATAGAAATAATACGTTTCATTAGGTTCTCTCCGTTTTATTCAGCCACAGATCGCGCATAGAGCCGCCGGGCATCTGCATCGGGTAAACATGCTCAGAGCGATCCACGCAGATATCCATAAATACAGTGCGGTCTTTCATCGCAAAGCATTCGCGCATCTTTTCTTCCAGCTCGTCGATATGGGTAATTTTCATACCCACATGGCCATAGGCTTCAGCCAGTGCGACAAAATCGGGCAGCGAGTCTTCATACACCGACTCGGAGTAACGGCTGCTGTAATTCATATCCTGCCACTGCCGCACCATGCCCAGCGCAGAGTTATTCAGATTAATAATCTTTACCGGCAGATTGTGCTGGGTGCAGGTAGATAGCTCCTGAATGCACATCTGAATGCTGCCCTCTCCAGTTACACAGGCTACATCCTTATCCGGAAACGCACGCTTGCAACCCATGGCTGCAGGCAGGCCAAAGCCCATGGTGCCCAGACCACCAGAGTTGATCCAGGTCCTCGGTTTATCAAACAGATAGTACTGAGCGGCAAACATCTGATGCTGACCCACATCTGAGGTCACAATGGCCTCACCATGGGTAATTTTGTACAGCATTTTGATGACGTCCTGGGGCTTAATGCAGTTGCCGGCACTGGGCTCGTAGCGCGAGGCCGTGTAAATCCCTTTGTCCGCACGCCACTGATCAATCTGCTGCCACCAATCCGCAATTGCCTCAGCATCCGGCTCTATGGCTAGCTGATCGGCAATCGTCAGCATCTCGGTGAGCACTGAGGTACAGGTGCCCACAATGGGAATATGAGCCTCAATATTTTTCGATACCGAGGTGGGGTCCACATCAATATGGATAATGGTTGCATGGGGGCAGAACTTGTCCAAGTCATTGGTTACCCGGTCATCAAAGCGTGCGCCCACGGCAAAAATGACATCCGCATGATGCATGGCGGTATTGGCCTCGTAGGTGCCATGCATACCCAGCATACCCAGATACTGACGATCAGTGCCCGGGTAGCCACCCAGTCCCATCAACGTATTGGTCACCGGATAATTCAACTTCTGCGCCAGCGCTATCAAATGCTCGGATGCATTGTCGATAACAATGCCGCCTCCGGTATAAATAACCGGGCGCTTAGCTTCAATAAGGGTCTTTACTGCGCGTTTAATCTGACCGCGATGTCCCTTGTCAGTGGGCTGATAGGAGCGTATCTTGACCTCGCTGGGCCAGTGATAGGGAACCTTGTGACTGGGGTCAGTAACATCTTTGGGAATATCCACAACCACAGGGCCAGGCCGACCCGTAGCCGCAATATAGTAGGCCTTGGCGATGGTCTCGGCGATATCTTCAGCGCGAGTCACTAGGAAGCTATGCTTCACTATGGGTCTGGAAACACCCACCATATCAGTTTCCTGAAAGGCGTCCTGGCCAATCTTGGACAGAGGCACCTGGCCCGAGATAATTACCATGGGAATCGAATCCATAAACGCCGTGGCAATACCGGTAATAGCATTGGTTGCCCCTGGACCGGAGGTCACCAGTGCTGTACCCACTTCGCCGGTGGCGCGGGAAAAGCCGTCCGCAGCATGCACAGCAGCCTGCTCGTGACGAACTAAAATATGGAAGACGTCATCCTGTCGATACAGGGCGTCATAGATATGCAGCGCAGCACCGCCGGGATAGCCCCAAACGTCTTTTACGCCTGCATCTTTTAATGCGCGGATTAAAATTTCACCGCCAGATAAGAGTTCCACAATATGTCCTCAGCTAATTTAATCTATTAAAAATAGAACAACCGTTCCCATGGGCGGCAGAAGCTGAAACATCAAAAAGGACAC